>CAYFYU010000040.1:31711-33483 GCA_964347455.1 uncultured Spirochaetota bacterium
GCTTCTAAAACCAAACCACAAGATACTCGGATGTGACATTGCGGGGCGGGTAGACGCGGTTGGCAGAAAGGTTAAGCAGTTACAGCCTGGTAATGAGGTATTCGGAGATATATCCGGTTGTAGTTGGGGCGGTTTCGCCGAGTATGTGTGTGCTCGTGAAAATGCGTTAGCGCTGAAACCGGCCAGTATGACATTCGAGGAAGCAGCGGCCGTACCTCAAGCGGCAGTCCTCGCCCTGCGGGGTCTTCGCGATAAGGAACAGACTCAGGAGGGGCAAAAGGTTTTGATCAATGGTGCGGGTGGTGGTGTGGGTACGTTTGCGGTGCAGATTGCCAAGTACTTTGGGGCTGAAGGAGATGATGCGTTCGATTGGTGCAGACCTGATTCTTGATGAAGCGGCATCTCGTTCAATTTTCGATTATTAGTATGCATTACGTCCCAGGGGAATGTATGTAATGGTCGGTTATTCCCCGATTCTTTTGTTACAAGTGTTGTTCTTAGGGCCATTAATTTCAATGACCGGGAGTAAGAAGATAGGTATCCTGATGCATAAACCAAACACAAGGGATTTGGATTTTATGAATGAGCTTTATAAGGATGGGAAAGTAGTACCTCTTATACATACACGTTACCCGTTACGTGAGGTTGCTGAAGCTCTCCGGTATCTTAGAGAAGGACACGACCGGGGAAAAATTGTCATTACTTTGTGAAAAGGAGAATAAAGATGACCGCCAGAGAAGAAATGAGTTCACTAAAAAAGACCGCAAAAATCGCAGGTATACTGATCCTGATTATCGCTGTACTCGCTCCCTTCAGTATGATGTATGTTCCCAACAAAATTATTGTGCCCGGAGATGCCGCCGCAACAGCAAATAACATCATTGCTTCTGAGGGGTTGTTCCGTCTCGGAATGGTGAGTGACTCGATCGTCTTTTTGCTTGAAATAGTAATAGTCGTAATGCTATACGTTTTACTCAAACCTGTAAACAAAACACTTTCTCTGGTTGCGGCGTTTTCCAGGCTGGCGATGGCCGTTATTCAGGGAATCAATCTGCTTAATAATTTTACTGCCCTGATGATTTTGAGCGGTGCTGATTACTTGACAGTATTCGAAGCAGGTCAGTTGAATTCTCTCGTGTTTATATTTCTCAATGCCTATGAATACGTGACACATATTTGGGGGTTGTTTTTTGCCCTTCACCTCTTCTTCCTTGGTTATCTAGTGTTTAAGTCGGGCTACATTCCCAGAATTCTGGGTGTCCTGTTGGTCATTACATCTGCATGCTATCTCATACAAAGTTGGGGAAATTTTCTCCTGCCTATATACGAAGATTTATTTGCCCTGGTTGGTTTTGGGTCGATTATTGAGCTGGCATTTCCCATATGGCTTGTGATTAAGGGTGTAAGGGATAGACATTCAGCCGGATCAGGTAAAAAAGAAAACCCATGAAAACGATCGTATGCACAAAGTACGGACCACCGGAAGGTCTTCAGCTAAAAGAAGTTGAAAAACCGAAGCCTAAGGACAATGAGGTACTGGTGAAGATCCATGCAACAACAGTAACAATAGGGGATGTGATACTTCGAAGTATGAGATTCCCTCTCAGAATAGTGTTTGGTCTCTTTACCGGAGGTCTCGGAAAAAGCAAAATATTGGGGCATGAGTTGGCTGGGGAAGTCGAAGCAGTAGGGAAAGATGTTGCTCTGTTTAAGAAAGGGGACCAAATTTTTGCATCTGCTGGTATGAAGGCGGGCGCTTATGCTGAGTACAT
>CAYFYU010000041.1:0-2925 GCA_964347455.1 uncultured Spirochaetota bacterium
GTTGAGTTTAAAACTCATCGTATTCACTATTGTTTGGGCATATTTAGAATTGCTGGATTTTTTTAACCGAGACGCCTTTTATTTAACAGCTCCAAAGGTCAGACCTCGAACAAGAGATTTTTGGGTAAGGAGCGCCATCAGGATAATGGGTATTGCGGCTATGGTTCCCCCAGAATAAAATGCTGACCACTCCCAGATATAATCACCTAAAAATCCTGATATCGGTACCGGCAGTGTTGCTGCCTGTGTGCTTGTTAGGGAGAAGGCAAATATAAAATCGTTCCAAGACCAGATCATGCAGAAAACGGCTGTGGCAGCCAATCCGGGAAGAATAACGGGCATCAATATCTTGAAAAGAACACCGAATCGGGTACAACCATCAACCAGAGCAGCATCCTCCAGTTCCTTGGGAACCTCCTGGAGAAATCCCATGAGCATCCAAACTGCAAAGGGAAGATTCAGGGTGATATGAGCAAGTATCAATCCGAAATGGGTATCTATGAGTCTCAGCCGTGAAAAGAAAATGTAGAGGGGAAGAATGATAACGATGGGAGGCATCATTCGCAGACTTATTATCCAGAAGGCTATATGTTTCCCGCCCTTTATCGTAAATCGGGAGAGTCCATATGCTGCCAGACTGCCGAGAAAAATGGAAATTGCCGTGCTTCCAGCCGCAACCGCCAAACTGTTGAGGAGATGGCGGGCAAAGTATCGCTCTGCGAAGACGAGAACAAAATGCTTCAGTGTGGGAACGAAGAACCATACAGGCGGTATGGACCAGAGGTCCTCACTCTCTTTCAGGGCTCCGGTAATCAACCAGAAAATGGGAAAGAGTATAACCAGTGAAGCGATGATTAAGACGAAATAGGCAAATCCACGGGATAGAGTTTTTTTTGTATTTGCCATTAGCAGCTACCTTTTTTCCACTCTTACCACTCTCAGAAAAATCTGTGCAAGTATAGTAACCAGTATTACGATGATCCAGGAAAGCGCCGCTGCCTTCCCCATGTAAAAATAGTTCAGTCCTATCCGAAAATCGTACAGAGAGAGCAGCTCTGTTGAATCTCCAGGTCCCCCTCTGGTAAGCACGTAGACAATATCGAACATCTTGATGATATCCATGATACGAATGAGAACTGCAACCACAACTATTGGCAAGACCAGGGGCAAAGAGATATGCACAAAGAGCTGCCATTCCGATGCACCATCGATGCTGGCAGCCTCCACAGGCTCCTTGGGAATGGATATTAACCCCGCATAGAGAACCAGCACCATAAAGGGCGTCCACTCCCATACATCCACCATCATGACAGACGCGAGGGCAAATCGGGGATCAGCAACCCATTGAATTGGTTCGACACCCAGGAAACTGAGACCATAGTTCACTATCCCGTAGCGTGGATGAAGCATAAATTTCCACAGTACACCTACTACAATTGGCATGATTGCCAGTGGTAACACCATAATAGCTCTGAATACCTTTCTTCCCTTGATATCCTCCCGGTTGAGCAAGGTGGCGATGAGAAGACCGAGAAAGAACTCAAGAGGAACAACAATGATAACGATCAGGAGCGTGTTGCGAAGCGCTATTTTAAAAACCTGGTCTTCAAATAAGAGCTGACTGTAATTCCGTAGCCCTATGAAGGGGAACTGCTGTGGTTTAGCCAGGTACCATGTGTGGAGACTTACCCAGATAGAGCGAACCATTGGATAGATAACCAAGAAGAGGAGTGTAACGACACCGGGGATCAGGAGAAGATAACCAGCTCTTTTATAGAAAAACTTCTTCACATCAGTTGTCATCTGAACTCCACAGTCCATTTATAAAGAGTTGCCCTCCATAATGGAGGGCAACTCAATTACACAACGAAAACTTTTCTACTTTACCTCTTCGTCCCGTCACGATAGACATACTTGGAGGGCCAAACCAGAGGCTGATCTGCAGGGATGTATCCTCCCCTGACCATGAGATCGTAGAGCTGCTTTGCAGCATCATCCAACGCCTGTTTTGCAGTTTTCTCACCAACAAATGCCTTTTGAACCTCGGTTCCGACGATAATCTCGTACTCGACCTCTTCTGCTATTGCAGGTCTTCTGCGAAGATGGGCTTGGTACATCTCGAGCTCGGTCTGATACCTTCCAACTTTATAACCCCGGGTATTGGTCATTGTATAGGCTTTCATCCGACCTGAGTTTGAAAAACCCTTCTCCAAATAGTCGAAAAACTCCTTATCCGTCATGGTTATGCCAGTTGCCCACGCAATAAATGCCCACGCAGCTTCTTTGTTGCGGGAATCTTTGTTCATAACCATTCCCCATCCACCCAGCGATGCGTATCCCTCCCCTGGGATTATTCCGGGTACACTGTTGGCTGGGGCATCTGGCTTTCCAGGCAGAAGAGCATAACCCGTTTTCCCCGCAGCGACCGAACGGGAAGCATCTTCAATTTGCGGGGTAAACACCGACCACTGAAACATCATGGGAACCAGCCCGGAAACAAAGTCCTCGGTTATCTCTGCCCACTCATAGGCAGCAACGCCTGGAGGCATGAAGGGCTTCAATCCGATGAAAAACTCAAGTGCCTTGACGCCTATTGTGCTGTTCACAACAGGCATGTTCATCATCGGATCATCCGGATCCGGGAAGCCCTGCCCGAAGGCATAGCAATCTGCTCCCCAGGACCAGGCGACGTTGTAGTAGTTTTGAACTGCCGGGTTCCCTTTTCCTGCGGACCAGGATAAACCATACATATCGGGTGGACGGGTAAAGAACTCTGCCGCATCGCGCAGTTGATCCCAGGTCTTGGGCACCTTTAGGTCGTAGCCGTATTTGCTCCTGAAATTCGCCTTTTCCCTTGAATCGTTGAAAAGATCCTTTCTATAGTAAAACAGCTGAACACCAGGCATGTAGGGGATACAGTAGAGA
>CAYFYU010000041.1:2935-7736 GCA_964347455.1 uncultured Spirochaetota bacterium
GCCATTTCTTGCTGTAGTCTTTTCTCAAGCTGAGACCGGCCTTTTTGATCCAGGGCTCGAGGTTTTCAATGTACCCTCCACCCGCAAACTCAGGCAACCAGGGGTTGTCCATCATAATAACGTCATAACGCGCGCTATGCGCAACAAAATCACTTATCTCCTTGGTGTGAATGTCTGCATATGCCGTGTCCTCCCAGATCACTTTGATACCGGTCTTCTTTTCAAATTGCGGAAGCATATCTCTGAGATTGAGAGGATCAGGTGCGGTGAGGAAGAGTACCCTGATACGCTCTGCAGCTATCGCGGTAGAAAAGCAGGTACTTACGAGAAGTATTACACCCAGAACAATGAGCAACATCTTGTTTTTTTTCATTTTTTTAGCTCCTTTTTTTTAATTACTTATCATAACCCTAATGATCTCCTCTTTCTCATCACCCCCTTTCCAATAGTTCTGCCGGTTTGTTCTAATATGTGGAAGAGATAATCCTCTGTAGATCATTTTCTAAAAAGGTGAAAACTTTGTCAATAAAAAATTCTGTCCGAGTTTTCCTCTCATTACGCTAGGTACTCGGTGCAGAGAAGGTGGATCGGTGGGGAATCCTCCTCTATGGAGGGAAACCTTCCCATTTTTTGGAGGAAACGGTTGTCGCTGTTATCATCGTTTACCTTTGAAACCTCACCGACTATGACCGTTCCCCTACCCTTTTCTGCCCAGAATGAATGGTACAGACGGGAGGGGATAGTAATGGATTCACCTGACTTTAAAACAAGCTTGGCTCCGGCAGGAAATTTTTTCTTCACCCCATCGAGTGAAACCTCAACCTCTGTATCCGCCAATTTATCGTCCTCGGTCGAGTTGTGTATTTCAATGATTAGGTTTCCCCCAGCCCTGTTTATAATATCTTCAACCTTGTACCAGTGAAAGTGCATCGGAGTGACCTGTTCTTCATGAGAGATGAGGATCTTCTCACAGTAGGTTTTGTTTTTGTACTGCTCCATGTCAGCATGCCCGTTCCTGAGGGTAAATATTGTAAGCCCTAATTTCTCAAATTGATTTTTCCCAAAATCTGTTATATCCCACCCGAGCATACAATCCTTTATTTCAGCGCATTCTTCACCCTTTTTGTTCCATTCATCAGGTGACCAGTAGGCAAAAGGAGGAAGGGTGATATTATATTGATTGAGCAGTTTTTTTGCACTTTCTATAATGTTGTTTATTTCAGATCTTTTCATTCCACAGCCTCCATACTTTCAATTATATCCTACAGCATATCAGATAAACTGATTTGTTACCACCTTTTAAATGGTACCTATCCGGGAGAACTCCGACTTTTGAGAAACTTAGCAAGAATCTTTGCCGTATAAGAACCTCGTTGTACCCGGGAAACCTCTTCAGGGGTACCCTGAGCCACAACTCGTCCCCCGCGATCCCCCCCCTCGGGCCCGAGATCTATGATCCAGTCGGCCTCAGCAATGATATCCAGATTATGCTCGATGATGATTACCGTGTTACCGGCATCCACCAATCGGTGCAGGACCATGATGAGCTTCTCAACATCACCCATGTGCAGCCCGATTGTCGGTTCGTCCATGACATACAGGGAGTGGGTCGAAAGCCTTGACTTTGCAAGCTCAGTGACGAGCTTTATCCGCTGTGCCTCACCACCGCTCAGCGTGGGGCTTTGCTGACCAAGCGTGAGATAGCCCAATCCAACATCCTGCAGGAGGCTGAGTGCATGATGAATCCTGGGATGAAATCCGAAGAATCCAATTGCCTCATCCACGCTCATTGCCAGTACATCACCAATATTTTTATCCTTGAAACGCACAGCAAGGGTTTGAGGGGTGAACCGTTTTCCTCCACATGCTTCACAGATGACCCTGACATCGGGGAGAAAACTCATCTTGATTTTTTTCATACCCTGTCCCGCGCATACATCGCATCGACCGCCGGCGATGTTAAAGGAGAAACGGCTAGCGCCGTAGCCTCGTATCTTCGCCTCGGGAATTGTTGAAAAAAGCTCGCGAATGTCATTCCAGAAACCCACGTAAGTAGCTGGGCAGCTTCGAGGTGTTTTACCTATAGGTGTTTGATCAACTTCCAGAACCCGCTCAACGATCTCCCAGTTCTTGATATGGGCGCAGCCCCTGAATTGAGCAGATTCCGCGCGGTGCATTCTCTTGAGTCCAAGAAGGTGACGAAGGTTTTCGTATAAAACCTCCTGAACGAGACTACTCTTACCACTTCCACTCACACCCGTCACACACACGAGCTTACCGAGTGGAACCTTCACCTCCCTATCATTCAGGTTATGCAGATGGGGATCACCTATTTCAATCTGCGGATACACAGTGTCCTTTTTTTCTCCAGAGTTAAATGAGCGGCGTTTTCCATGGAGAGGATGACTCAGCGGCTTTCGCAGGTATTTTCCGGTCTGAGAACTGCGGCTTTTTACAAGCTCCTTTAGGGTTCCTTCGTAGACGAGATTCCCGCCTCCCCTACCACCACCCGGACCCAGATCCACAATCCACTCCGCCTGACGTATTGTTTCCTCGTCATGCTCAACAACTACGACCGTATTTCCCTTTGCCTTTAAATGGTAGAGCGTATCGAGAAGCATGCGATTATCCCGTGCATGCAAACCGATGGTGGGTTCGTCCAGGATATAGCATACGCCCCTCAGATTTGAGCCCAACTGGGATGCCAGCCGTATGCGCTGTGCTTCCCCCCCACTGAGTGTCGGCGCAGCACGATCCAGCGAAAGATAGGACAGTCCCACCTGCCCTAGAAAATTCAAACGAGAACATATTTCAGCCAGAATATCCTGCGCAACTTCTCCCTCACGTTCAGATAATTTCACTGCTGGAAAGAAGTCACCCGCTTCGGCAACGGTTAATTTGGTGAGATCGGTGATGCTGTACCCCTTAAATCTGACTGCAAGAGCTTCAGGTCGCAGCCTGAGCCCGTTGCAGGCTGGACATTGCTTCGCGGGTCCTTCCCACCAATCATTCCACCATATCTCCTCTCCGGTCTGTTTCTCATCGAACCCCGCCAGCTGCAGTCCCGTCCCATAACAGTGCTGACACCATCCATGCTTCGAGTTAAAGGAAAACAACCTCGGATCAGGCTCTTCAAAACTCCGACCGCACTGTGGACAATTCCGCAAGGTAGAAAAAATGACCTCAGATGCTCTGAATGATTGCCCATCGCCTCTATTGGATAAATGTGCATGTGATTCTGGCACGCTCTCAACCGCATAGACGATGCCTCCACCAAGATCGAGTGCCACGTCGAGCTTTTGTCTCAACACCGATGCTGAATCGGCATCTATTTGGATGCCACCGATGGGAAGTTCGATACTGTGCTCCCTGAAACGGCTCAAGCGTGGCCATTTTCTCGTCGGTACAAGAATTCCGTCCACACGGAGAAAGGCAAATCCCTTATTCGACGCCCATTTAGCCAGATCGGTGTAGTATCCTTTGCGAGCCGTTACCAGTGGTGCGAAGAAATCTACGCTCTTTCCATCGTATGTCTGGAGTACGCGGGCCAGAATTGCCTCACGAGTCTGGGGTTGAATCGGTATATTGCAATCCGGACAATACTGGGTACCCAATTTTGTGAACAGGAGGCGAAGAAAGTGGTAAATTTCCGTCATCGTTGCAACCGTACTCTTGCGTCCGCCCCGGCTGGTACGCTGCTCGATTGCCACGGTCGGTGAAATTCCGAAAACCCCATCCACGTCTGGCCTCGATGCTGGTTGCATTAATTGTCTTGCATATGCATTCAGCGATTCAAGGTAGCGTCGCTGCCCCTCGGCAAAAATAATATCAAAGGCAACAGTGCTCTTTCCGCTGCCACTAACTCCCGTGATTACCGTGAACCTCTCGTGTGGGATCCGTACGTCTATATTTTGCAGGTTATGCTCACGAGCGCGGTGAATGCGTATAGAGTGATATTGCAGTGCTCTGGATCGAACGCTCGTCTCAATGTTGGTTTCGGTCCTTATCCCAATCATCTCAATTTTGGAGGGGATGTTTTCACCAATTGTCTCAGAATAATCGCGTAACGAACGGCCCGTATGGCTTTTTTTTATACTCATTACCTCTTGTGGAGTCCCGGCACAGACAACCTCCCCACCCTCAGCACCACCCTCTGGACCAAGGTCAATGATCCAGTCCGCAGAGGCTACTACATCGAGATTATGCTCTATCACGACCACTGAATGCCCCGCCTGAAGTAACTTTCTGAATGCCTTGAGCAATTTTGTTATATCTTCGAAATGGAGACCGGTGGTTGGTTCATCGAACAGAAATAGCGTGCGATCCCTTTGGCCTCTGTGAACCTGTCCGTTGGCCAGGTGACCAGCTAACTTAAGCCTCTGCGCCTCACCACCACTCAATGTGGGAACAGGCTGACCAAGAGTCAGATACCCTAATCCAACAGCCTGAAGTGGTTCGAGCATACGCAAAACCTCTGGGGCATATGCGAAAAAATCGCATGCCTCACTGACCGTCATCTCCAGAATATCGGCAATGGATTTCACGTCAATCTCATCACCCTGTGTAACCTCTCCTCCTCCAGCAATCCTGTTCGAACTGGTAAAAATGGGCGGCAGCAACTTGACATCAAGAACGTCCGGCCGATACCTCATTCCATTGCAGTCAGGACAACGCAGATACACATCGCTTAGAAACTGCATCTCAATATGCTCATACCCGTTGCCCCGACAGGTCGGGCAGCGTCCCTTGCCTGAGTTGAAGCTGAAGGTACCGGGGGTGTATCCACGCTCATGAGAAAGAG
>CAYFYU010000041.1:7746-15139 GCA_964347455.1 uncultured Spirochaetota bacterium
GTATGGCATCGAAAGCACCCACATAACTAGCCGGATTGGAACGAGTGGTTTTTCCTATTGGTGATTGATCGACCAAGACAACACTGGTGATCTGCTCATGTCCACGAATAGCTCTGTGCTGGCCAGGGGGTGCAACGGGCTTATGCTTTAGCCGTTGCAGGGCTTTAAAGCAAACATCCTGTACCAGCGTTGACTTACCTGAACCGCTTACGCCTGTAATACAAACCAGGCGATCAAGTGGAATATGCACATCTATATCCTTAAGATTGTGATAACTTGCTCCAAGTATCTCCAGCCATGGGATATGCAAGTCCCTGACTGAAGGTTGGGGATATTTCCTATCTTTCATCCCATCGGGGTAAGAGACCTTTTTTTTACCGGTGAGATACTGCGCTGTCAGGGAGCGTTCACAGCGTAGAAGCTCACTAAATCCACCGAAAAATACTACTTCACCACCCCGCTCACCTGCACCGGGCCCCATATCCAGCACCATGTCTGCAGCTCGGATAACCTGGGGATCATGCTCAACGACGATCAGTGTATTCCCCATATCGCGAATACGAAGCAGTACATCGATCAGCCGCCCTATATCCCGCGGATGGAGACCGATGCTTGGCTCGTCGAGAACGAACAGCGTATGGACCAGAGATGTACCGAGTGCTGTCGTCAGGTTGATACGCTGTACCTCGCCACCGCTTAGGGTTCGCGATTGGCGATCGAGGGTGAGGTACCCAAGTCCGATTTCAACCAGGTAACCGAGTCGCGAACGAATTTCATTCAGCAATATTTCCGAGGCTTCGTCGAGGTGCCCCGGAAGCCTCAATTCCCTGAAAAATAGATGACTGCTCTCAATGGGGAGAAGCATCAGATCATGGACGTTATATCCATCTCCATCACCAAGTCTCCAGAGCAACGCTTCATGTTTGAGTCGGGCACCGCCGCAATCAGGGCATACCTTAAATATTCGGTACTTCGAGAGCAGCACACGGATATGCATCTTATAGCTTTTGGTTTCCAGCCAGTTGAAAAAACGCCTTACGCCGTACCACTTTCCGTCTTCCCAGCGACCCTCTCCCTCTAATACCCAATTTTTCTGCACATCGGTCAACTCTCTCCAGGGAACGTTAACAGGAACACCCCGCTTACGCGCAAAGAGCAACAGATCATCCTGGCATTCTCCATAGCTCGACGTCTGCCATGGCTTGACCGCACCCTCCATCAACGTTTTTGTGTTATCGGGCACAACGAGGTCAAAGTCAATATCGATGATCCTTCCAAATCCACGACATCTTTCACAGGCACCGATAGGAGAGTTAAAGGAGAAGTGGTTTGGAACCGGATCATTGTAATGTATGTCACATTCCGCACAGTGAAGATCCGCTGAAAAGCGGTAGGGTTCACGCTGCGAATGGAGTGGATATATGTTCACCTGTCCCCGACCGTATTTCAGAGCAGCTTCCAGACCCTCCACTATACGGGGTCTATTTCTCTCGGTAGGCTCAACACGGTCCTGGATCACCTGTAACACATTACCAATTTTTGAATGAATCCTCCGGTAACCCTGCTTGGCGAGAAGCTGCATCGCCTCTTCTTCCGGAAATCCATCCGGCACAGTAACGGGAAAACAAATGAGGTATTTTCCAGTACCATTTTTTCCCCCTGATCGGTCCTGCTCCCTGAGCTGTTTCCAGATACTCTCTGGAGAGTCACGCTTTACCGGTTTCCCACATCCCCTACAGTAAAGATGGGCAGCGCGGGCAAAGAGCAACTTGATATGATCATTCAGTTCCGTCATAGTACCGACCGTCGAGCGAGAGGTACGAACCGGATTTGTTTGGTCAATAGCAATTGCAGGAGGAATACCCTCTATACGATCGGCTTTTGGCCTGTCCATACGGTCGAGGAACTGTCTCGTATAGGGGGAAAAGGTCTCAACGTAACGCCTCTGTCCCTCGGAGTAGATGGTGTCGAATGCGAGAGAGGATTTGCCGGAACCGCTGACACCGGTCACCACAATCATCTTACCCAACGGCAAATCGAGATCGATTCCCTTCAGGTTATTCTGCCGTGCACCCTCAACGACGATGGATTCCTCTGACATATAAAAACCTGTATTTTGTTCTCTAGTATTTTTACTCTTTCGTGACGCCTTCCCGTTCACAAATTAGCTGGCTCAGTTGCACAATGCATCACTGGCTACAAACCATCTCTCTCCTTCAACGTACGTCTTGTTATCATCATAGGAGAGCTGATATCGAGCACTTTCGCCATTATAATACTGAAGGATCAACGCTGAGCCCTCTATACGCCACTTTCCACTGTCCCTATTGCTTCCAGCAGCTGAAAAATCGCTCAGAGCATCACTTGAAATGTAACTATCCGATTGCTAGTAGTAAAATGTTCCGTCGGTACAAAGACTGAGGTGCCGTTTTTCCGTATAGCCACTTCCCGTGTTGTAGTAGGTTAATGAGCGCCCTCTAAGATAGTTATTCCAGGAATCATCCGGTGCATTCTGGACTTCAGCTATAAAAAATACCAGCGAATCGGCGAGCGAGTCTAGGACATCCTGATAGTAGCTCGTATATTCCGACGGACCGATTGCAAAAAATGAAACGGCCCTGCCATCATCGTGTACAACAGCAAGGGCCCTTCCATCTAACTGCTCTTTCCCCGTTCCAGAGGTGTAACGAGCGGTGACTCGATTATCCCGAGCCGTGGGCTGCCCTGCTGGTACAAGGGTGATACTGCTATCAATAGGAATATACTGGTAGAGAAAATTCCTTATTGCATCGACCGATGTATCGATTTCAGACAATACGAGCATCAACCCTGGCTTTTCATCTGAACCGAGCATAAAAACTTCACCGTCGGGTGAGAGAGCTCCATTCCAGCTCTTTGGCAGCACAAATGAAACACCAAAACTGGAAAATCGTACCCTCGTTTCACTCGTGTATTGCTGACCCTGTTGTACTTCTTTCTCACTGGCCCATACTGAGCCCGCTGACAATAAGAATAGTGTCAGTATATATATGAAATTTTTCATTTTATTCTCCTGAGCCTTTTAAATAGAATTTAGTCCGAGTACCAATAAACATGTAGGGAAAATAAAGTAGTGGGACCTCTAGTAGAGCTCTTCCAGAACGTAAAACATGTTTTTGTCGGTTCCAAAAATAATCCACTTACCCGAAATGACCGGTGCGCTCAACAGGGCACCCTCGATCTCCATTTCCCATAATTTCCTGCCGTTTCGAACGGAAAGGCATACAACGCGTGGCGGCTGTCCCTCCGGGTAGGTTTCATCTCCCCGCAACCCGAAATAGACACGATCTCCCGCAACCGTAGGAGCACTACTTGTAGGATACTCGAACACCCGTCTCCAGGCAGGAGTTCCTCTCTTGAAATGAAATGCCCGCACCACCGAGTCTCCTGAGGTAAAGACAACCAGGTTCTTCCATAGTGAGGGTGCCATATAATCGAGGAGTTTGAGATTTTTTCTGAAGAGTATTTCAGGGCTGGTTGAGGTATTATCTCCGAAATAGGAATTTTCTCCATACTTCCAGATCACACCCCCAGTTTCTCTGTCATAGGCATAGTAGTTGAGCTCCCAGCTTATTCCACGATCCCGACAGGTGGCGAAAAAGAGGTAGTCTCCCTTTAAAGCCGGGAATGAGTACCAGGTTGCTCTCAGTGCCGCAGTGTTTAGAATCCAGAGGTAGGACTTCTGATCAAGGTCGAATGCCCCGAGACTGCGTGGTCTGTTTATTGGTCCAGGTGCAAAGTACATCACATTCTCATAGATCTGGAATGCATCGTAATGCCAAACTGGATTCGGCAACCTGTGTTGCAGTTCACCTTCCGGTGAAAGAAAATAGGTTGAGCCTCCGTCACTGGTGAAAACAACCGTGTCATGGTAGCGCATGACAATCGACTGAACTGTGCTCTCGGTCTGAAAAGACCAGACCAACCGTCCTTCCTTGAGGGAAACTGCGTACACCTTTCCGTCATTCGAACCAAAATACACGTTTTCCCCGTCCGCAAAGGGTACCGAATTGATGACCCCCTCAGTGTTGAAAACCCAGCGCATATATCCGCTTTTGATATCGAGTGCATAAAAATTACCATCAGCAGATCCGAAATATATCGTGCCTTCTTTTACAATAGGCGGGTTAAATGCGGGTGTTGGATTGTCCTGCAGCTGCAATCGGAGTTTCCACTTTATTCCAAGTGGAGGATGTAGGGCGTTGGAGGCGGCGCCCCTTCCTTCCTCGCCCCGAAACATAATCCAATCAGAACTTTTACTGCATGAAGCGATAAAAATGACAAGAAATAGTAGAGTGAGAGATAGACAGATTTTTTTTATTACCATCTGTAGTAGAGACCTCTGAGGCTTGTAATCCGCTTTAAAGCTCCCAGGATACCGGGCTTTTTACCCCGGTCCAGAGCTTTCCTATAACTCGAGCGTATCTCATGTAAAAGCTTCTTTTTTTGATCCGGCTCGTAGATGGAGCGATACCGGAGCGTCGTGTAAAGATCGGCAAAACGCTCCAATTCAGGATGGGCACTTGCATACTCCAGTGCAGTTGTGGATGGATCTTTGAGGGTGTAACCATTGCTACTCAACTTCATGAGCAGAAGTGTATAGAGTGCACGCAGGGAATATTCATCCTTTTTTCCCGCCAGCCTCTTAAGATGAAGTTCCATACTGTAACGGTATATATAAAGACCCACCAACACCACCACCGCTAAAAAGAGAAATGTCCGCATAATCAGCATCCATGGAAACTGTAGAGTGGGCACCTCCTCCTCTATTTGAATCAGCGGTATGACAACATTCATATCGCCAAATCCAATCCCTCCAACCGGAGGTATCCCGAATGAGGTGGGGTCGAAATCTAACCATCCGTATCCTGGCATGTAGAGCTGCACCCATGAGTGACGGTGTGCGCTCGTCACCAGAAAAAGCTCATAGGGCTGAAAATCCCGGAGCGGCTCTATAACCTCTCGAAGTAACCTGATGCCCCGACGATGGGCTGTGGACTGAAGCTCGCTTGCAGCAAGCCAGCCGGTCACCACCCGTGAGGGCACGCCAGCCAGTCTGGCGAGAATAGCAGCAGTATTGGAAAATTCGGTACAATCACCGCTCTTAATATCAACGAGGAATTTCTCTATGTGTGCCACTGAAACATCATCTGTAAATCCAAGTTCATACTGATAGCTGGAAAAACTCTCGAAAATTGCCTGTACCTTTTCGAAGTACCCTCCTTTACCCCCAACCGCGCTCTCAAGGTGAGACTGAAAGGATTCACGTGTATTCTCGGGAAGGTCTATCTCAAGATACCCTTCCAAATCTCTTATTTCTCCTGCACTCAAACCCCTGATAGCCCTCCAGTCCTGTAAATTCGACCAACTGATCAAGGATACCGTATTATAGGTAAAATCAAAGGGATGATACTTCCTGTTCAACACTGTGGGCTCTATCCTGTTCGGTTTGTAGGCCAGCACCCGATCCGGCAGCGTGGAGAGATAGAATATTTCCTGAGGGAAGCGTTTCATGTCCCCTGAGGTGTCCCTCTCCTGCCAGGTTTCCAGTAAACGTGTAAAGGTAAGATCGTTTAGTTTTTGATCCCTCGAAAGGAGGAAGCCCCTTTGGGGATCAAATTTCCCATAGTAGCCATCTGCAGCGTAGACCGGCTCCATGGAGCTTGCTATGATCATAACTGCGTACTGCTTGTCATCACCGCCCTGCCCTGAGCCCTGACCGTACCACTGATCCGAAGGTATCCCTTCAAGAAACCCCTGTCCCTCATCGTATGATCCTCCATCCTGCCGATCCTCTGCCCCATCCTGTTCCAGACTGCCTGTAGATCCATCTCCGCCACGCCTCTGATCGCTCCATGGATCCATAGACAGCAGATTACCTCCCTCCAATCCCTCGCCATATTCATTCAGAGGGATTGGCTGTGGCTTCGGTTCCGGCTTCAGTATGTTGAATACTATAGTATGGGTCACGAAATCCTTTGGTAACAAAATGACAACCAGCAATACTACCGGTACTGCAAGAGCGAAGAATAGAAAAAGCTCACGAAGACGACCCCTCTTCCTCTCATGATGAAATGCTGATAGATACAAAACCATGCCATGTAGGAAAAAGGTACAGACTATGAGGATGAAAAGGATCAGGGTTATACCGGAACTCTCGCGGGCAATTGACTCAGAGGACCTGGAAAAGTTCAGCAGCTTATAATAGAGAAATACCAGGGCGAATTGTTCCAAAATTGCAACCCCGTTACCCCGTGGACCCATTTTAAATATGAGTAACGTCAGAATAAAAGCGGCAAAGGCTGCTCCAACGTAAAAAAAAGTGTATGAGCTGAATCCGGAGAAGACAAGGATTGAAACGCAGAGCAGACCAGCTCCCGCATACAAACCAATTCTTATCCGAAACCGGGGCGGCCACAGATAGAAACTAATGAGCATTTCCCCTGGAACCAGGAAAAACCACATCCACAAACCATTTCGGTCATAGGGCACCGCAATGGAGGGATGTATAATCGGAAGCCCAAAAACGAGAAGATAAAGAATCAGTCTTGTATAGAATAGTATCTGCATACAGCAATACCTCTAAAAGGAAAACCTTTTTACCTCTATGGGATACTCTTCAATCCTTCCCTTGACCGGTCCACCAATTTCGGGATTCACGTCCATGTGATCCTTGAACAAGAACCATGAACCCGGAAAACCCATCGATTTGGGCTTTTCGAAGAGGTGTACCGTTATACCCATTTCCCCCTCAGCAGTGCGCGGAACAGTTCTGAATACATGGGTCTGGATCTTACGGTATCGTGCCAGCGCATTTGGTAGCTTCTCATCATAGGGTGTTGAAAAAATATACACCTCATTCACCGCAGGATCATCCTGATAACTGGGTGGTTCGGACTGAAAGAAAAGAGTGCTCAGATCCTGGCTGAAAGAATCAATATCATCCTCAGTCTCAATCGGGCAAAGACCCCTGCCTGTTTCTACAATGAACTGGTATTCAGGATTTTCATTCTTCACCCTTCGCATAAAATAGAGGAGCCAGCTCTTCAATTGATTGAGGTGCACAATGGAATCAGCCGTCTCCCGGCCCTCACTCCGATAATGCCTGAACACAATGAGTATCTGCCTCGTTTTCTCCTGAGTATAGGGCGATATTCTAGTGATGAGCTGTGAGAGCCGACTGGAAGACTTCCAATTGATATCCCTGAAACGGTCTCCCGGAATGTACTCACGCATGTAGTAGCGTTCCTCATCGGAGCTCTTCTGCCGGTTCTTATCCTCGAATCCACCAACGGCCTCTATATAATAGGATCGGCTATCGTTAAACGGGGCAGGCTGTACGATTAAATTCCTC
>CAYFYU010000041.1:15149-33334 GCA_964347455.1 uncultured Spirochaetota bacterium
AAGTCCGAACATATCTCTAAGTGTAAACGAGCCCCTTGCCCGGAACTCACCCGCAAACCGAAAGGAAAGAGGAATGGTTACGCTTCCTCCTCCTGATGAGGAGGTCTCCCATGATAAATATACATAGGCTTTTCTGCCAACAATCATCGTTCCCTGTATCTTGAAATGGATGCGAAAAAAATAAAAAGGCTTGATACCCTCTATCCAGATCCGGTGGCTTATCTCCTGGCCTCCGGCAACCAGATGAGTGCTCGAATCCCACCCTACAGATCTGTTGTTGAAACGAACTGCCTGGATCCTCCCTCCAATCGAGAGAACGAGGAGCGCTGTAAAGGCAAAAATCGACAGCACCACTCCGTATGGATTTCCAATCGCAAAGCTTCTGCCGAACAGTACAATGGTCACAAGAGCAAGTACAGTACCTGAAATGGTGAGCGGATAAATGCGTACAGATCTTCTCAGCCAACTGGGAATGGTAAAACTTTTATTCATGAAAACCGGCACTATCATATCTGTTGCCAGTCTAATTCAGTTTTTTTGGGCTCGGACCCTTTTCTTTACCTTACTGGGAGGGTCAACGGGAACCGTTTTGAGGATTTCACCAAGAATTCTACCGCTATTCTGAGAAGGATCATTCATCAAAACACGATGCGAAACAACAGGATCGAAAATTTCCTTTACAATGTCAATGCTGACGAAGTTTTCTCCCCGCACAAGTGCAAGAGCTCTTGCAAGACGCGATAACTTCACACCGGTACGCGGACTGGCTCCGGTATGTACATCAGGATGAAATCGGGTTTGGCGAACACAGGCAACAATATAATCAATGATGTCCTGGTGGATCGACACTTCATCTACCCGCTGCTGCCAATTGAGGAGTATTCGGGAACTGATAACCGGTTTAAAACCATGCCAGGCATCGTCCCTTCCGTGCATCTTTATTATTTCCGCTTCATCATGGGGATCCGGATAACCGAGTGACAACTGGATCATAAAACGGTCCAACTGCGGCGCTGGAAGTGGGAAGAGGTGCGCACCTTTGAGATTCATCGTAGCAATTATAAAAAAAGGATCAGGCAGCTTAAATGTTTTCCCCTCTATGGTAACAGCCTGTTCCTGCATTGCCTGCAGAAACGATCCCTGAGCCTTTGGGGTTAAAAGATTGATTTCGTCACAGAGAATGAAATGTGCAAAAATAGGACCCTTGTTGAAGATAATTTGATTTGAGGAACCCACGAATCTATTGTATCCCAAAATATCCTGAGGCAGCAGATCAACCGTACACTGAATCCTGCTGAACTGATCCACCTCCACATCATCGACCTTCATATCCTGACTCTGCCACCCAATCGAACCAGCAAGAGCTTTCGCCATAGATGTTTTACCAACTCCGTGTGTATCAGCGAGTATAACGTGGCCCCCAGCAATCAATGAAGCAATGATACACTCCAGCTTATGGGTTTGTATATATATAACCGATTTGATATTCTTTATTAGTTTTGATACGCCTCCGTTAACCGCCTGGGCGAAATCGATCTCTAGCCTCTGCTTTTGGGATTGAAGTCTACGAACTGAAGATGACTCAATTTTCATTTTATATGCTCACAATTAATAGGCGATACTACTTAAACTAAACGACCTATATATTATAGTAGATAAACATCCTGTCTGCACTGTTAAAAATTGTCTAAAAAAAGAATGAAGTCAAGGACATTCAAATATTCACTCTGATCCGAGGCTAACCTCTGGTCCATACACCTCACCTCTCAGCATTTCCATCATCTGTTCCACATCTGTTGTCGGCAAGTCGCAAACAAAATTTTGACAAACGTACGCTGTCGCTCTTCCATCGATGCCGGTGAAGTGTTCGATGTAGGGAGCGATCTTGAGAAGTTCCACGGAATCTTTGTCTTCGGGCTTTAAGATAATCACCTTATTGGGAAGATACACCGACTCCAGTTTTCGTATCATATTTCGTGTGTCCTCAGCCTCAGGATTGCCCACTACAACGACTTCATATGACGGACCAACCAGAAAATCAACAGCGACCATCATATTGACATGAGCAGAGGGGTACTGTGAAACGCTCTGCGAGAAGACCTTGCCGATTTGAACGGCTCTCTCTTCATAGAGAGGATCACCGGTCAGCCGGCTCAGCTGTACAAGTGCGAGCATGGCAACTGCATTGCCAGAGGGAAGAGCTCCATCAAAGGATTGCTTCTGACGGACTATCAGTCTTTCCCCATCATCGGGTGTTGTAAAAAATCCCCCATCCACATCATCCCAGAAATACTCAAACATGTGACTTGTTAAATCGACAGCATATCTGAGATACAGTGGCCTAAAGGTGGACTGGTAGAGCTCGATCAGTCCCATAATAAAGTAAGCATAATCGTTCAAGGTAGCCTGAAAAGCAACTTCGTTATCACGATATCGATGATGCAATCGCCCTTCGGGTGTACGCATTTTTGAAAGGATGAAATCAGCGGCTGATCTCGCTTTCTCAACATACTTTGGTACGTCGAGCACCCTACCGCCCCTGGCAAGAGCAGCTATCATCAATCCGTTCCAATCGGTAAGAATTTTATCATCCTTCAAAGGATGTACTCTATTCTCACGTGCCCTGAACAGTTGCCGACGGCCCTTCTCCCACAACATTTCGAGCTCTCTTAATTCGAGCCCGTTCTTTTTTGAATATTCCTCCATTGTTTCAGTTCGAAAGAGGATGTTAGTATTCTGCTGGATCCCGCTTGCCTCATCGAGAAAGTTTCCCCCATCCTGTACATTGAAAAGATCCATCAACAGTGGAGCACTGTTTCCGAGTATGCTACTCATGTCTTCAGCCTTCCACAGATAAAATTTCCCTTCCTCACCTTCACTGTCTGCATCTTCTGCTGAATAGAAACCTCCCTGAGGTGATGTCATATCGCGTATTACGTAGGAAAAGATCTCCCTTACCGTCTGAGCATACTCAGATTTCCCTGTTGCAGCATATGCCTCAAGATACGCAAGTGCAAGGAGAGCCTGGTCGTAGAGCATCTTCTCAAAATGCGGTAAAACCCACTCTCTGTCAGTCGAATAGCGGTGAAATCCAAAGCCAACATGGTCATAAACACCGCCTCTGCGCATAGCCCTGAGCGTGTGTTCCGTCATCTCGCGGGCATCGGGATTTCCCGATCTCTTCCAGTAACGTAGGAGAAAGATCAGATTGTTGGAACTCGGAAATTTCGGTGAGATATTGAAACCGCCGTACACCGGATCATAGGCTTCATGGAGCTGCTGAAAGGCCACTTCCAGTTGTTCTTCACCGGGCGCCTCTCCGTGGAGGTTTTGATTCTCGATCTGCTCAAGAACCTCTGTAAGATAATCAGCAGAAGTCTCAATCTCTTCACGTTTTGTTTCCCAAGCTTCATTTATCCGTGGTATCAAATCCATCATGCCGATCAGACCGGGCCTGCTGTGCTTCGGGAGATAGGTCGCTGCGTAAAAGGGCTTTTTGTCCGGAGTCATTACAATGGTGAGAGGCCACCCTCCCCGACCGGTCATTATACTGCTAACCGTCATGTAAACACTGTCTATATCTGGACGCTCCTCTCGATCCACAATGATTGAAACAAAGGTTTCGTTCATGAGGAGAGCTACCTCCTCGTCATCAAATGATTCATCCTCCATCACATGACACCAATGGCAGGATGAGTATCCGATCGAGAGAAAAATAGGTTTGTCCTCCCTCTTCGCCTTCTCAAAGGCTTCCTCACCCCAGGGGAACCAATCAATGGGATTCTCTGCATGCTGGAGCAAATAGGGGCTCTTTTCATCGATCAACCTGTTGTATGGAGCTGCCTCAGATGCATCTTCATTCTCTTGCTGTTTCCCGTTGAAAATCAGAATCAGGAGGAGAGCAGAGGCTATAAACTGCATTACCCTCATCCGGATTTTTGATCTATCCCTATTTCTCACAGTTTCCGTTGTTTTTTTTAATGTCATCATAAATAGAACATAATACAGAATCCAATTCTTTAATAGTACAAATTATGTATTGTTTATATGATAAAATCTCGCTTAATAGCTGATGTTTATTTCTACAAAAGAACGGATGTTCTATTATGTAAAAAGTGGTTTCTATCGAATAATAGTAATGAAGGAAGTAAACGTGAACAAAGGTAAAAATGGATGGGGACTTGGTCTTTTCCTCTGCTCCCCACTCTTGATCGGTTCGCTGCTCTATCTCGCTCGAAAGCCCAATTCAACCTTCACGAACATCATTCCCATAATTGGATTGATATTTTCAATTCTCTGTTTCACAGTGGGACACCTCTCCTATCCGAGAGTACAGAACTTGAAGGTGTACCTGTGCGGGTATCTGACAGGTCTTTTGGGCTTGTTCTACTTTTTGCCGTCCTTCATAGAATTTCTAAAACCAACATCTCTCGATAAACTGCTCTTTATAGCACAGGTAAATCTTTTTATCATACTTTTGCTTCCCTCCTACACCAAATTCAGGGTAGCCAAACTGATCACCTGGATCATAACCCTGGGTGAACTATCACTGTTTGCCAGTCTCACACTTACAACAGGCACATCCTTACAGATTTTACTCTCTACCGAAAGCAATTCAGGTATACTCAGATGGACAATGGTACTCTGGCCAATATTCATACTTGTTCTCAGCTTTATCAGGGTCAAGAGGGAGTTTTATCTTGGCGGAATTCTAGCGGGCTGCTCCTACCTTTTTAGCGCTGCTTTTATGAATCTCATGGGAAAAAACCCGAATCCACAGCTGATCTCCCTCCTCCTGGCAGCAGTACCATTTTATCTGATCCTCGGAACCACGGTGCATCTGTTCACGAGGATGGAACACCGTGCATTCTATGACCCACTGATGCAAATCTACAACAGAAACTTTTGCAGCAGTATTATCGAAGAAGGATCGAAATTAAACACATCGCCTCCCTTTGGCGTTGCTATGGTCGATATAGATTATTTTAAAAAGGTAAACGATACATGGGGGCACGGTGCAGGTGACAGGGTTCTCATAGGTGTTGCCCAGACAATACAGAGGGAAGTCGTCCCAGAAGGTGTATTGTGCAGATACGGAGGTGAGGAGCTTGCCGTTTTCTTTCCAAAACGAGAAAGCAAATACATTCTACCAATAATGGAAAGTGCCAGAAAAGCTATTGAATCGCTGAAAATTCCCGTTGGCCCAAAGAAAACAATCTCGGTCACTATATCTTGCGGTATATCTCACCGAAAGTGTTCGACACAGCGTATCATAGAGGTAATTCAGGCAGCTGATAAGGCACTTTACAGAGCCAAGGAGTCGGGTCGAAATCAAGTGTGGGTAGCACGCTCGTATCTACAACGCAATTAAGAGGAGGTCATCCATGAAGGACCGTATTCGATGGGCAATCCTCGGAACCGGAAAGATCGCCAATCGATTTAGTATAGCACTCAACAACCTAACGGATCGTGCCCAGCTACTCGCTGTAGGATCGCGCAGCCAGGAAAGGGCAGATAATTTCGCCCAAAGGTATAATATACCGAAACGGTACACTGGATATGAAAACGTAATATCTGATCCGGATATCGATATTGTGTATATAGGAACACCTGGAGTATTTCATCACCGGGATGTCTCGATGTGTCTTAAGGGAGGAAAACACGTTCTCTGTGAAAAACCATTGACGATCAACGCACCGGAGGCGGAGGCCCTGATAGAACTGGCACACCGGAAGAAACTTTTCCTGATGGAAGCGATGTGGACACGCTTTTTCCCAATACATGTCCGTGTACGTAAACTACTGTCACAGGATGCAATCGGAGAACTCCGCGGCCTGATAGCGAATTTCATTGCAACGGTGCCTGCGGATATACGGAACAGATTCTATGACGTTAACCTGGGTGCCGGTGTTCTTCTTGACCTCGGATCCTATGGAATCTCCTGGGCTTATAATCTCTTTGGTCCTCCTGAGGAGTTCACCGGTTTAGCCTTTTTTGGAGAAACAGGAGCTGACTATCAGTCAGCATGTATCTTGAGACATAAAGAGGGAAGGATTTCGACAATCACAGCGTCGATGATCTCCTATGATGTCAAGGAAGCAGTGGTTTTCGGCTCGCAAGGGAAAATCGTGGTACATGAGCCATGGTATAAACCGACTGTTATGTCGGTATATCGAGAGGGAGAAGATCCCAAGACCATTGAATTTCCTCTCAATGGGTACAACGGGTATGAGTATGAGGCTCTAGCTGTTATGGATTGTATTCATGAAGGTAAAACCGAGTGTGAGACAATGCCTCTGCATGAAACTCTTGAAATAATAAAAATAATGGATGGTTTGAGAGCACAGTGGGGTTTCAAGTACCCGACTGAAAAGGATGTATAGTGAGAGGGAGAACATAGACTCCGTTCTAGCAATTACCACATCATTTCTTTTGTCGAAAACGAAAATTTATATATAAACATTAAGTATAATTGCATTTATTGTGCTATTTAATCCTGTTCCCATCTAAATTACACGATTAATGTTGTATTAAGGAGATTATTTATCAAATGTATAATAAAAACGAACAATTCGCAATGATACTCTATACCTTATCAAGGGTAGTAGTGGTTTTTACATTTTTAATTTGTGGTGTTGGCCTTTTAGTTGCGCATGAACCAGAGTCGGAAGAAGAGAAAATCTTACTGCAAGAGAATCTTTTTTCCTCGGATGAAGTTTTTTTCTCACATATACATGGTGTTGGATATGCAAAAGACGGAAACAGTATACTCGTTGCAGCTCACGATGGCATCAAGCTTTACAATAATGGTCAATGGATAGCACCGGAATTACCGGCTCATGATTATATGGGTTTCTCACCTGTTGACGAAGGATTCTACAGTAGCGGGCACCCTACCCTCGATTCGGATCTATTGAATCCATTGGGTCTTATTAAAGTAAGTAGTAATGGAGAGATTAAATCACTTGCTTTCGCTGGAGTGTTTGATTTCCATCAGATGGCAGCAGGGTATTACAGTCATGCAATTTATGCGATAAACAATGAAACCCACCCTTATCTAAAACGCGGTTTGAACTATACTTTGGATGAGGGGAAATCTTGGACCCGCAGCAGTAAACAGAGTCTTACAAAAATGGCCACGCAAATTGCAGTGCACCCAACGGATACTAATACAGTCGCAGTTACAACAATAGAGGGGACTTACCTATCCCAAGATTATGGAAATAGTTTTAAGCGTTTTGATAATGACAAGATATTCACGGCAGTAACTTTTTCTCCCAATGGACAATTTCTGGTGTATGGACATCTAACTATAGAAGTCCTTCAGCTCCCTGATGGAGAGGCGAGCTCGATTCCTTCTCCAGAATTCTCTAAAGGAGAGTATATCACCTTTATTGCGGTTAATCCCATGAGGACCAAGGAAGTCGTTGTGGCAAGTAATAAAAAAAACATATATCTCTCTAATAACTGGGGTAATACATGGTTACAGATCGCACGAGAAGGCAGGGGACTTTCAAAATAATTAATAATTGCCATCCATTTCAAACTGCTGGAATAAAGCCCACAATAGAGGTGGCGTCAATTATGTGCTCTCCTCAGAAGCTGAGGTAGTCCCCTGCTCATTTTAAGAAAATCCTTTGAAACTTCATAATTAATTACATTAAGTTCAATTACATATTCACTGCCAGTAACTGTAATTTCAGGATTCAATGTACTCGAACACTGCTCGAAAGCGGACCTTCCCCTGCAGGAGTCGTTCTAAAACCTTGTTGATCTCCTCGAGTTTATACAATTCTAGCATGGGTTTCACCTTTCCTCTTATCACGAGATCCAGCGCATGGACCAAATCTTCACGCTTGTTTTGTGTTGATCCTTTTACGGTGAGTTGTCCATTGAAAAGGTTTCTCGGCTTTATTGAAATATCCTCTCTACCTGCTGCCATGGAAATCAAGCGTCCCTCCGGATGGAGCCCCTCAATAACCTGACTGTTTTGTTTCATTGAATTTGAGGTTGAAAGGACAATGTCCACACCACCCATCTTCTTGAGCTCCCTTCCAGCGTCCTTCTCTACAACCAATACTTCATCGGCGCCAAGCTTTCTTGACAGATCACGTTTATCCTTTGTGCCTGTAATAGCCATCGCCTCATGACCCATGGCCTTTGCATACTGAATGGCCAGATGCCCTAAACCCCCGATACCTATCACACCGGTCCGTTCTCCTGGTCGTAGTTCTGCATTTCGATAGCCACTGAAAACAGTAAAACCGGCACAGAATATCGGTACTGCTTCGGCCCAGGAGATTTCATCGGACAACAGGGTACAACCCGAAGCCTCTGCAATCATCAACTCTGCATTTCCTCCCCCGTTCTGAATCCAGGTAACACCATTTTCACAGTATTTTTCCCTGTGGCCCTGGAGCCATGAAACGCCCACCCTATCGCCTTCTCTTAAATGAGTAACTCCGGCACCCAACTTATCGATTGTCCCTACAGACTCGTGCCCGAGAACAGCTGGCAGATTATTGGGGAAATTACCATTCCAGACGTGAACGTCAGTACCACAGACCCCGCTTGCCCTTATGCGAATCCGCACCTGGCCGATACCGGGCTCCTTCCCCTGAATATCTTTTATCCTAAACGGCTTTTCATGCTCTGTCAGAACTGCCGCCTTCATGTGAAACATCCTCTAAAATTGAACTTATAGTACCGACATTAATTACCTTGGTATTAAAGGATAATGCTTTCATAAACCGATGGATTCGGAGTCAGCAAAATACTTCTCAGGCTCCTCATTATAAGCTTTTTTGCACCCGGGAGTACAGAAAATTAGGTCTTACCTTAAACCATTGGCTATTGTTTTTTGTTGTGTCTGAATTAAATTTTCTATAGGACAAAATGACAAATTTTCAAATCTATCCTCGATAAAAGCTTGGGATGTTTACTTCATACGATTTTTTACGGTGCAGGTACAATAGATGAAAATAGTCGAAGTATTTACCTGTAACTGCTATCCGGAAGGAGAAATTGTCGGGATCATCGATAGAGCTCTCAGGAAGGCGGGTCTGGACTATACATTGAAAGAGTATATTATAGAGAAAAATCCTGAGGAATATTTTGATGCTCTAGACCATTACGGTCATCCTCTTGGATTTGAAGATTGCATTAACCTTTTCATCGATGGTTCCTTAGTGAAGTCGGTAAAACCGAGTGTTGAATAGCTCTTAAACATACTTCGACAGGGTTAATTAATCTCAATTTTTATCATGTCACCAATTAAAGTATTTGACTGTAAATGGCTCATATTTTATTTTACTTTTAGTACCCTACAGGGGTTTTGTATATACCCTCATAAATGGAGATATTAAAAATGAAAAACATTCAGGTGAAAGAAACTAATATCAAAACGACACACTATTTAGCAATTATCATGGCAGTAGTTGCGTTACTAGTCGTAACGACACCAATGCATGCTGATTCTGACAAAGTGGATGAACATGGAAAGCCAATAGAAGACGTGCTCCAGGATATCAGAGAAAATTTAGGTCTCTCTTCTGGTGAGGAAATAGATCCGAGAAAGGTGAGTGACAAAGACCTTGAGGAGCTCGGCGAAGCAGTAATGAGCATCATGCATCCCGATACTGAAGAGCACAGACTCATGGATGATATGATGGGTGGTGAAGGTTCGCGAAGACTCGCGCAAATGCATCGAATGATGGGCTATCAATATCTGAGCGGTAAAAGCAGTGAAAAATATGGATACAGTGGCAAAGGACTTGGCATGAGGGGTAAAGGAATGATGGACTATGGCATGATGGGCAGTATGATGGGAGGAAACTGGATGCATTTTTCCATTGGCAGGATTAGTCTATGGGTATTGGCACTGATCATTTTGGGACTGCTTATCTATGTAATTGTGCGCTTGCAGAGAGGGACGACGGGTGCAACAAGAACAGAGGCTGGTGAAACACCGTTGGAGATTGTCAAAAAGAGATACGCCCGTGGTGAGATAAACAGAGAAGAGTACGATAAACTCAGAAAAGATCTCGCATGATACGCTTGAGTGCTCAACCACGTTTTTAGGTTCATTACTGATTTGGAAACAATGCGTCCCAGTAATTGAGGGGTATAAGTTTCGTTCTTATAAAAGTGGTTATATAGAATAAAAGGGAGTGGAGAAAAATGATCAACTACGGTTTTACAAAGACGATTAATGAATCCTACGAGAGTGTCGTGCAGAAAGCCACCGTAGAGTTGAAAAAAGAGGGATTCGGTGTGCTAACTTCAATCGATATCAAAGAAAAATTCAAAGAAAAACTGGGAATCGAATTCAAAAAGTACATCATTCTTGGTGCGTGCAACCCGCCATCGGCTCACCGTGCTCTGCAGTGTGAGGATGATATTGGGCTACTGCTTCCCTGCAACGTCGCTGTATATGAAAAGGATGGTAAAACAGCAGTGGCAATTATCAAACCGACCGTTGCGATGGAGATGATACAGAACACCGAATTGAGAGAAGTGGCAGTTGAAATTGAAAGTAAGCTTGAAAGAGTATTCAACGCACTGTAAGTGAGATTAATAGAATGATTAACGAACCACAGCGTCGATCCGGCTTTTTTTCTCATCTCCGTAAAGCTGGACTACGATACGGTTCGGTAAGCAAATGATGGCGGCACCGGGACGCTTGATCCAGCCCCTTGCCGAGCAGATTCCCCGGGGACACAGCTCTCTTGGCATCGGCAGCATACGAATTTCCCCACTGTTTATCTCGATCTCTGCAATTCCCTTCTCCAATCCAATTGTATATATTTCTTCACCAGATAGTTCACTTTTTGAAAAGGATTGTACTAATTTACCATCAATCGTAACATCCGCTCGCTGGCTACCAGGACTCCTAAAGTAAATTCTGAAAAATAAAAAACCTATCACAAAAATCATGAATATGATAAGAATTTTATCTCCAGTTTTCATTGTTTACACATCGCGATACCAAAAATTTATTCTTTATACTACATGTACCTAAACTGTGCAAATTAATAATATCCACTTTTGATACACTGATAGAATATACAAAATAAAATTCCTGAAAAGCCAAAAAAATACTATTCGATGTTTACTTTATTATTTATATCAAAGATACTCTTAAAGTATTTGACTCTCAAATCCGATAATAATACATTAATTATGCCCTACCTAGGTAGGGTATAATTAATGTATTACTGTAAAGGACTAGTTGAAAATGAACGACATCAAAATACGAGAAATCATACAACCGGCCATCAGCCTCTTTTTCTTGAGTTTCAGTTCACTCGCAATGGAGATTAACCTGATGAGGTATTACTCAGTTATTTTCGAGCATTCGTACGTCTACGTGCTCATTTCACTCATCATGGCAGGACTCGGATTTGGAACGGTTATTCTTTACTTTATGAAGAGCTCTATACAGGAAAGATATTTCACATGGCTCATTGTACTCCCGCTTTTTACATTCCTTATCATTTTGTTTTCAAACTACTTCAATGGAAACGTTCTTTTATCCCTTTTTCTCACACTCACAATTTTTATGTACATTGGGTCCGGTACCATCTTTCTCTTTAAAAGAACAGGCGTTCCAATTCCGCTTCTCTATTTCATCGATTTGAGTGGCGCAGCCCTCGGTTCGGTCATGAGTGTACTGTTACTCAACTCCTTCGGACCGGTTCGTTCACTCTTTCTGTTGATTGTACTCCTTTCATCCTCAGCCTGGATGCTTTACGGATCCTTTTTCCAGAGAAACCTCAGAATAACGATTCTATGGATAACCACAGCTGTTCTTACAATTTTCCTGTTCTTCATTGATACCAACCTGCTTGTTCTTCCATCCCATAACCTGAAGAAGGACATGCTAGCATCATTGCATAAGAAAGGGAGCACAGCACGAATAATAGAATCGCGCTGGTCATCCTTTGGAAGGTCCGATCTCGTTGAAACCGACGACGATTCGTTTAAGACGCTTTATATAGATGGCGCAGCCGGAACAAAAATGCTAAAGCTCGATTCGGGAACAATCGACGAAAACCTCAAGTTCCACCTTAAATATGATTATATTGCGGGAACTCCGCTCAACACACTTCCGGGCAATCGGAAGGAAGATGCCCTTGTTATTGGAAGCGGCGGTGGAATAGATGTCGTCGCGCTGCTTGCAAACGATTTTAAAAAAGTGACAGCCGTGGAGATAAATCCTGATTTCATCGATATCGTAAGACAATACGGCTATTACAATGGGGCTATCTACAATGATCATCCCCGGGTCGAGGTGATAAACATGGAGGGAAGAAGCTATCTGAGAAATTCGGATAAAAAGTTCGATGTCATTTTGATCTCACTGCCACTCATAAAGAGTGCAAGAAATTACGGGAGCTACGCTTTAACGGAGAACTATCTCTTCACCTATAATGCCTTCAGAGAATACAGAGAAAGTCTCAAAGAGGAGGGGTATCTTGTCATCGTAACACACAACTCCACGGAAACCTACCGTATCGTTACCAATGCAATAAAATCTTTTACCCTAGAGGGTACCACAGTTGAAGAAGCAATGAAACACATGATTGTAGTAGGAAAGGACACAATGCCATCCTTTATACTAAAAAATTCACCTTTTACTCTTGAAGAAACGGATAAGTTCCATAAAAATATCATTGAACTGAACAAACTTGGAAGGACCATCTTCATACCCAACCTCAAGCAGCACACCTTGGTGGTAAAGTGGCCTGAGGGCGAGGAGATTTTCAAAAACATGCTCGACAGGGCACTCTACATACTTTCTACCGGAAAGATCGATCTCGATAGCTTTATTGGGCATCATCCCAGTAATATTTCTTATATATCAGATAACTCTCCCTTTTTCTACAATTTCAGCAGAGCGTTACCTCCTGAAATCTCATGGGTGTACATCGTTTCCCTATTCATACTCTCGAGCTTCCTGCTCCTTTATAGAAGGAGGATCAAAAACAGGAGCTTTGAGCTAAGGGGCGGGTATATGTTCAGCTTCGGTGTTCTTGGTTTTTCTTTCATTGTAATAGAGATCAGCATTTTACAGAGATTTCTCTTCTTCTGGGGTCAAAATACACTCGCACTAGCGACGGTTCTCGCAGGATTCCTTTTATCAGCCGGAGTCGGAAGCCTGATATCAAACCTCGGGCGGAATAGCCGCCTGGTGCTCAGAATGAGCCTCGTTTCGATTCCTATTATTTCCATTCTCTTTTATTATGTAGGTGCGGATCTATTAATAACCCTTGAAGGTTCTCTCCCCTTGTTTAAAATCCTTTTCTCATTTCTCATTATCTTTCCCCTGTTCTTCTTTATGGGAATACCCTACCCCACCTTGCTGAAATCTGTTCGGGATGCGGGAAGGGTAGATCTTTTTCCGTGGTTCATAGGTATGAACAGCATCACCACTTTGCTTGGAGGGGTCACTGCAGTCGTTGTGGCAATGATCTTTGGTTTCAATTACCTGCTTCTGGCTGGTGGTGCTTTGTACACAATACTCCTGTTGAGAAGCCCTTCAGTACTCAGAGTAAAATCGTCAGACAGTACAGGTAAGTTCTATGAGTATCACGAACTTTTCGTGAAGCGATGATATAAGACTGATTGCGAGTTTCATGAGGCTATATTTCTCGGTATAAACAACCAATTGCACGCAGAATCTACTACCTGTGCTCCCTCAACTGGTTGAAAAAATTACAGCCTCCCGTGTGCTAGGAAAAATTCATCAAGAAGCTGCTGACCTTAGCTAAAGTCGATTCGGCCGTGCATCCCTCTAAAGAACTCTAGCATGAAAGGGATTCATGGTGGCAGGCGATTCCCATACAAGATGCACGGCATGCGGATCGACTCTTATTATGTTAATACCCAGTTCCCTCGAGAAGGGGTAGATAGCGCTAGTCCAAATCGATTTCACAACTATGACTTTTATCAAATAAGGCTCATTATGATTAAGGCAGATAGCGGTTTTATAGAAGCCTAGTGTAAGAGTCACTCCCATAATCGAAAACTGTACAAACAAGGTCTCTAGTTGAAAATAACAATTTTCTTCTTCTCACGTTTCTATGGATGAGGTATAGTAGCTGTTTCTCACCATTTCTAATATGCCTAAAATAGGCAAGAGTGCTGATTAACTTTAAATATTGCTTTGTGAGAAATACAGATTGTTCCATTTTAATCCCCTTCAAGTATTATCCTTATGTCATTTTTCTACCCTTAAAAAGCGGGCGTTTATAGCTACTATGATCGTGCTGAGTGACATGAAAACTGCACCCATCGCGGGTCCGAGTACAATACCTGCACCATAAAGCACCCCAGCAGCAAGTGGAATTGCAATAATGTTGTAGCCCGTTGCCCATGCGAGGTTTTGTATCATCTTCCTGTAGGTCGCCTTGGCAAGCTTCAAGATCGCCACAGCATCAAGGGGGTTACTCCTCACCAGTACAATATCAGCAGTCTCAACTGCAACATCTGTTCCCGCACCTATAGCTATTCCCACGTCTGCCTGGGCAAGTGCGGGCGCATCGTTTACGCCATCACCAGTCATCGCAACGGTTATGCCTCTCGATTGTACTTCTTTGACCTTATCAGATTTTTCGTGGGGTAGCACTTCAGCAAAGTATTCATCGAGCCCTATCTCTTCAGAAACCCACTGGGCAACTTGTATGTTATCACCGGTCAGCATCATGGCGCGGATACCAAGCCCCTTCAACAATGAGATAGCTTTCTTTGATTCCGGTCGTATGATGTCTGCCAGAGCAATGGCTGCCTCCACCTTTTCGTCAATCACAACGTAAACAACCGTTTTGCCTTGCGCGGCGAGTCTGTGTATTCTTTCATCATGTATATCGATATCTTTCTCCCGCAGATAACCCGGGCTGACTACTTGCACATCTTTCCCGTTTATCTTACCCTCTGCCCCTTTACCCGGAATTGCTTTGAAATTCTCAACTTTATGTATTTTATTGGCGGAGGCAACTATACCGCGGGCTATCGGGTGCTCAGAATGTACCTCAATAGACGCGGCATATGAGAGTAGGCTTGTTCTATCTCCCGTACTATTCAGCGGTACAATATCGGTAACACCAAACCTTCCCTCTGTCAATGTCCCTGTTTTATCAAAAATAATTGCGCCGATATTCCGTCCTTTTTCGAAAGACGCCCTATTCCGTATAAGAAGCCCATTCTTAGCGGAAAGTGCTGTGGATACTGCAACAACCAGCGGAATCGCGAGACCCAGGGCATGTGGACATGTGATTACCATGACCGTAATCGCTCTCTCAAGGGCAAACACAAACTCTTTTCCAAGTACCACATACCAGATGAAGAATGTACTGGTTCCGACGCCCAGTGAGATAATCGTCAGCCAGAGTGCTGCCCTATTTGCAAGATCCTGTGTTTTCGATTTACTTGCCTGAGCTTCCCTGACCAGTTCGATCATCTGCGAGAGAAAAGAATCCTTCCCAACCTTCTTCACCTCAACCTTTAACGAACCTTCACCGTTGATAGACCCTCCGATTACTTCAGCGCCCGCATTCTTGACAACAGGCTTTGATTCTCCGGTGATCATCGACTCGTTCACCGAAGATTCACCTTCTAAGACCTCCCCGTCGGACGGTATCTTCTCTCCCGGTTTCACCAGTACATGATCACCGGAGAGTATCTCATCCAAAGGAACATCCTGAATGCTCCCATCCGGTAAAACTTTGTGCGCCTCCGACGGCAGCAGCTTTGCCAGCTCCTCCAGCGCTTTGGACGCCCCCATTATGGACCGCATCTCTATCCAGTGCCCGAGAAGCATAATGTCTATCAGTGTGACAAGCTCCCAGAAGAAGAGCTTACCCTCGAGACCGAACACAACCGAGCTGCTGTAGAAGTACGCCGCTGAAATCGCGACACTGATGAGCGTCATCATACCGGGTTTTCCAGAGCCAACATCCTGGAAGAGTCCCTTCAGAAACGGATATGCACCGTAGAAAAATATTATCGATGACAGCCCGAACAATACATAGCGGTCACCGGGAAAGTCCAGCGCTACCGTGATGCCGAGAGCACGTTGAATGAGCGGTGAAAGTATTAGAACCGGAACCGTTATTACGATTGATACCCAAAAACGCTTCTTGAAATCCTTCACCATATGCGCATGGTGATCGTGGTGGCCATTCCCACCGGCGTGCCCATGCTCTTTATCCATTCGATTACTGTTATGCATTGTATGTCTGTCTCTGGAATCATGCTTCATTTCTGCATTTCCCTTATCATGCTCTCTCATACCATTTGTATGCTTCATCGCCTTTATCTCTTCTTTCCCTATTTATATGGTTTTCAGTGCCAACACTGTTCATACTGAGCAGCGGCGGCAGATGCATTTGTGCGCTGTTATTTTCCTACCTTTGGTCGTTCTTTCCTTTCCGCAGGTCTCTTATTCACCCTATTGATATTGCAGCAATCGAGCCGTTTTCCTCCATACATTTGTCGATTCTCCTCAGCGAGCTTCTCAAACCGCTCATTGAAATTATGCTTTAAACTTACATCATGCCTCCATTCATCATACCATGAGCCATCATTCCCCCATTATCACCTCTGTTTCCACGAGAAGTACCATGCATATTACCTCTATTGTCCATGCCGCTTCCCTCTCGAAACATCCCGTACATGTTATCACTATCATTATTGAGATAATTATAGGCAATCCATCGGTGGATCCTCGCAAGCTTAGAAGAGCCTTCCCCGCCCATCATATCATCCATAATCCGATGTTGTTCAGGATCGGGAAACATAACGCTCATCACCGCTTCTCCAAGCTCCTCGAGATCTTTTTTGCTCACTCTACGTGGGTTGATTGAATCATCTGGCCCCAGTCCCTCGTGTTCACGTATTTCCTGCAGAACAACCTCGATCGGCTTCCCATTAACTTCATCTCCGCTGCTGTCAGCTATAAGACCCGTCCCAGAAAACATAAAACCGAATATAAAAATTGTAGCGATTAAAATGAGTGATTTCTTATCCACATGGTCATATGATGATGATTGAATATTCATGATATGTTTTCCTTTTAGAGTATATATGTTAATAGCATACCCTACCCTAGATGGGTATTCTATTAACATATATACTCATTTAATTCCTGTCAAGTCTTTTTTACACAAAATCTCAAATCTCAGTAAAAAATTGCATGAAGGGAAAAGCCTCTCCACAAGACCTGACGGCATTCATAGCAACAGAACAATTCATCATTAATAAATCAAATATTTTCTACCAGGAAAGCGATTTGTAAATAGACAAGGGGGCATCGAAAATAACAGATCCCCCCTTGTATTCACGTACATCTATTTCTTACTGCTGTTACTCAGCACCTTCTGGTCTGCGTTCTTCCATGCTCTAAAACCGCCATCGAGTTCCAAGACATTGGTATCTCCGGCTCTAGCGAGTTAGCTGGCAGCTACCGTACTCATACTGCCGGTACAATAGTAGAGAACGATGGTTTCATCTTTGTCGGTCAGCTTTTTTAAAAACCTATCACTGGTGATCTTATTGAAAGGAATAAACAGATCCGTATTCGGTATCTCTCCCTCATAGGGAATATGTACATTCACCAGAACAAAATTTTTATTTCCCATCAGATCGACAAGCTTGGAAACGGAAATATCGGAGTATCCGGAATCATTTTTTCCCAGGTTCATCATCTTCATATGCGATGGGTTCTTTCCAGCGCTGAAATTGGTTCCAACAACCTGGACTCCACACGCTCCATTACCAACCTGCACCGTTCCTACCACTTTCTCTTCAAGTACATCAACTATTGAAATGGTATTGTCTGTATTATTGCTGACAAAGAGCCATTTCCCTTCGCTGCTCAAGTCAACCTGCTCCGGTTTTCTCCCCACGCTTATTTTTTTTAACACCATCGCTTTCGCAGGGTCAACTGCAGCTACAGCATCCTCTTTACCTAATGCTATATAAACAGTATTTTTATAAGGATTGACGCGTATAGCATGGGCTCTCTTACCGACGTAAAATATCTTCACTACTTTCCCGTCATTAAAATTGATTAGACATAGTGTTCCGTCAACTTTGTTTATTACGTAAGCGATTTTGCCGTTTTCTCCTCCCACGGCAAGACCTCTGGTTTTCGTACCAACCATGAACTGCCTGTAGACCATCAG
>CAYFYU010000042.1:0-18991 GCA_964347455.1 uncultured Spirochaetota bacterium
AATTACTCCTTAAACCGTAAACAAAGTTTCTTCCTAACCGAAGCAAAATGAATTAATTCGCATCCAGGCTTGTTCTAATTGCTTTCAGTGAATCATTGAGAGTATATGGTTTGCCAATAAAATGGAAACTCTTACCAACAAGAACCGGATGACCATTGTTGTTCAATGAGTACCCGCTTGTGAGGATGATTTTAAGCTCGGGATTATGCGAGAAGAGCGCATCTATTAATTCAGTTCCGCTTTTATCAGGCAGAACGGAGTCGGTAAATAACAGGTCAATGTTATAATCTTCTCGCCTGCAAATATCGAGTGCTTCCTTTACATTTGTAGCTAAGAATACGGTGTAACCATTTGCAGCCAGTTGTGAGTGCATAAAATCTCGAATAGATGCATCATCTTCCACAAAAAGAATCCTCTCGCCTTTGCCCTGAAAATTCTCCAATGGAGTGCTCGTAGTTTCCATATCCTGTTTTTCATCAGAAAACGCCGGTATATAGACCTTGAATGTCGTACCTATTCCTTTTTCACTGTATACGTTGATCCAACCCTTGTGAGCTTTTGCAATACTTTTAACAACCGATAGTCCCAGACCCGTACCTTTTTCTCTTTTCTTTGTCGTAAAAAAGGCGTTGAAAATTTGGTTCATGGTCTCTTGATCCATGCCGACACCCGTGTCCTCGACTGTCAAGCAGACAAATTTCCCTACACGCCCGTACGGATACATAGGTTGATTTTTTTTATCTATTATTGAATTTTCTGTCCTGATTGTAAGCCTGCCAGCCTGAGACATGGCGTCACGGGCATTCACTGCAAGGTTCAAAATGACCTGCTCAATCTGACCTTTGTTTACTCTGCAGAACCATAGATTGGGATCAAGCTCAAGATCTGTAGTGATACTTTCTCCGATAATACGGACGAGCATTTTGTGGAGATCCGTAATTAACTTGTTCAGATTGCAGTTTTGATACTCCTTTGGCTCACGTTTACTGAAAAAGAGCAGCTGCTGGGCAAGCTGGGCCGCACGTTCAGTTGCCAGATTTATCTGCTCGAGACTCTCTTTCAGTTTTTCGTCGTTATCCTTTTGCATAATTGCCAGGTCGGTATAACCGTGTATTGCCGTAAGCAGGTTATTGAAATCATGGGCGATACCTCCTGCCAGCCTTCCGATGTCCTCCATCTTCTGGGCTTGAAAAAGCTGTGACTGAAGGAGCTTATTCTCTTCACGTGCCTTTCGACTGTCCGTAATGTCGGTGAAAATTGCAATGAGGTGATCTGTGTAGGGGCTGTATGCGGTTGTTTCAAAATACTTGTCAATCTCTTTAAAGTAATATACGGAGTGAATGGGCTTTTCAATTGATGCAGCTTCCAGATAGGTCATTGTCCAGAAAGATTCAAACCCAGGAAGAACTTGAGTTACTTTGTTACCGATAATCTCTTCTCGCTTGAGCCCAGTGAGGTTTTCGAATGCAGGATTTACTTCCAAAAAACGCGCATCCACTATTTTACCCGACTTATCCCGCATAATTTCGCACTGAGACAATCCATTGAGCATTCCGTTAAAAAGCTGGTGATAGTATTTCTCTCTCTTCTGAGTATTCTCCTCTTCCCCTATCTCTCTCCCAACAGCACTGATACCGATTGTATCGTTCTCACGGTTTTTAAAGAGGGTGAAGGTAAAGCGGACAGGAATGTGTATACCTTTTTTTGTAATCACCTCGAGATCGGACGAGACGCTGTCTACTGCCTCTAACTCGTTTAAGATCTTTTTTAAACGAGCTCCCTCCTTTTCAGAGTGAAGATCAGCAGCTTTCATTGAAGAGATATCGCTGTTTGAATAACCGGTCAGCTCTGTAACTTTCTTGTTCCACAGTATCAACCGGTGATCCCGATCAAAGACATAGAGAAGATCGTTGAGCGAGTTAAGCACATCCTCTGAGAGTTTTGTAACTTTACTCCTCATATCAAATGAGTGTCCATCCATAGAATATGCAAACCGACATATCTGAGCGTAAGGGAAATATCCGTGGATATTTCCCTTACCTCAACCTCTTTTACTACTTAGTTTAAGAGGTTAGTAACTTTAGAAGTTACCCCCACCGCCGCCAGCATACGCTGTGCCAACGAAATGTTTGGGATTTTTATCCTCTCTGCCGAGGATTGGAGATGCAAAGATAGCAGCTCCCAATACTAAAATGATCGCGATAACTACAAATAGCTTCTTCATGGTGATACTCCTTTTAAAAAAATATATTGTACGGGGTGACACCCCGTATAATGCACGAAACTAAACTATCGATGTAAGTAGGCGTAACTCTCTTTGCCTATTTCCAAACCCCTTGCAACTACCGATTTGAGCAAGTTCTCACTAACGGGCAACCGCATCATGTACAGTATTTTGTAGGGTCGTAGTGTGAGTTCAAGCTTGGGAGAATAGTCTTCAACTGCGATAATTACCTTTATGGTGAAGTGTCTCTGTCGGAGAAAAGGAAGAAAATCCTCCATGGAAATTCCCGATAGATTCACCTCTGAAATGAGAAGGTCAACGCAATAATCATTTAATGATTCGATTAATGAAAGAGGACCGTCTGCACATAAAATTCTGTAGCCGTCCCGAGAGAGAACCCTGCTCAGATATTCTCTCCTGTTCACATTTTGAAATGCGAGGAGTATGGTTTTAGCACTTCTCCCTGCACACGCGTAGTTGAACATCATTGAATTTTCCCGTTTGTTTATTTAATTATTTATAAAAGCAAAATCCGTACCGTTTATTATACCATTGATGGGATTAAATCAAGGTTTTTTTATTTTATAAATATCAAGGGCTTACGAAAAGTGCTGGTTTTTTATTATACAATTTCAACTGGTGAGCTTCATTACAAATTCCGAAAACCGGAATTATTTCCGTAATCTGTATTGAAGGGCTTGTGTATTTATAACAGGTACTACTGTGAGCTTTCTATCTTATATTTTTTAATCTTGTCATAGAGTGTTGATTTTCCTATACCGAGAATACGGGCTGCTTCAATTTTGTTACCCGAGCTGATCCTCAGTGCTTCCACTATGTTTTCCCTTTCGATCTCTTTCAGAGGTTTTACTCCCGATGAGGCGGCTCTCAATTTAGGTTCAGAGTACCTAATCCTCTGTGGAAGATCGATTGGCCGTATCCACTCACTCGAACCAAGGGCGATGGCCTCCTGTACTACATTTTCAAGCTCACGTACGTTTCCTGGCCATTGATATGAGGAGAGGATATTCATTGTTTCGGGCGCAATACCTTTAACGGACCTGCGTTCCGTGTTGTACTTCTCAATAAAATGACGTGCAAGGAGTGGGATGTCATCACGTCGCTCCCTTAAAGGAGGAACCGATATGGGTATAACATGGAGACGATAGAAAAGATCCTCACGAAACTTTCCTTCCCGAACCGCCTTTTCCAATGGTCTATTAGTAGCAGCAATAATCCTGGCCTCGATCTTTTCAATTTTTGTGGCGCCAACAGGCCTGATCTCCCGTTCCTGAATTGCCCTGAGGAGCTTTGCCTGAACAGAGAGAGGAATCCCCGTGATCTCATCGAGAAACACCGTTCCTTTCCCTGCCAGTTTGAGCAGTCCAACCTTGTCATAAAGTGCATCGGTAAAGGCTCCCTTTGAATGGCCAAAGAGCTCACTTTCAACGATATTGAGACCTAGAACGCTGCAGTCAATGGGGATGAAGGGTTCTTGTGCACGATAACCACAGTAGTGTATGGCTTTGGCAACAAGCTCCTTGCCTACACCGCTGTCACCCATGATTAGAACTGTATTATCGGTTTGACACATTGCCTCAATCCGTTCGTAAACCACTTGCATTGTCTTGGACAGGCCGATAATATTGAACTTCCCTTCCTCTCCTTCAGAGGGTATGTTTCTCCAGGATGAGTCCCAGCTTTCAAGGATCTGCTTGATTATACGCTTGACTTCCCTGATTGAGCTCGGCTTGGATATATAATCAACGGCTCCGAGTTTCATAGCTTCTACAGCCGATTCAATAGTACCGAAGCCTGTAACAATGATAACCGGAAGTCCAGGGACGATTTTTCGGCTGTGAATGAGAAAGTCAATTCCCCCCATTTTCGGCATTTTGAGGTCAACAAGCGCAAGCGCAAATACTTGATTTTCAATAAGATGAAGAGCTTCCATTCCATCGTGGGCAGTGACCGGTACAAAGTCTATACTCAGAGAAACATCTCTAAAAATTTGCCTATACTTATCTTCATCATCAACGATGAGTATTCTCTGTTTATCACTCGATTTCATAAAAGATATTTAAATGAACCTATTGGAAATTACTTTTAATTAATACTATACTGTGTTAAAAAGCGACTAATAAGCTATTTCATCTTAAATGGAAATAAGTATACATGCAATATATGATTAACACAATTGGTTTATTTGTTTTTCTTAAAGCGTGTTTATTTTGTAAGGTAATAAAGGAGGTTTAAGATGTACTTGAGATTTTATCCAAAGGTAGTTTTTAAAATATTTATAACAATCATGGTTCTGATTTGCTTTAATCCTGTGAATAGTTTTTCCGGATCTGAAGAGGAGACGGAATTGGGTGAAGTTACAGAGGTTGTATACGGGGGTGTTTATCGAAGGGGGCTTGTTCATGATCCGAACATACTCGATCCTGCCAAGATGACCGACATTTACGAAGAAGTTGTTACCCAGCAAATATTTGAAGGACTCGTACAGTACAGCGACAACCTGATGGTAATTCCCGGCCTTGCAGAATCGTGGAAAAGCTCGCGGGACAATCTTCGCTGGGTTTTTAAACTCAAGGAAGGAGCAACCTTTCACAACGGCAGGGAGGTTACTGCTCAGGATTTCGTCTACACCTATACCAGAATTCTTGATCCCCGGACAGAATCGGGAGCTAGCGCACTCCTCATGAGAATAAAAGGTGCAACAGATTTTATTGAGGGGAAAACAAAAACTGTTGAAGGATTGAGGGCTCCCAATACCTACACGCTTGAGATAGAGTTGGCAGAGCCCTTTCCACCGTTTATTGCCATGATGGCAATGGTCAACTTCGGCGTTGTACCTGAGGAAGAGGTAGAGAGTTTGGGAAATGATTTTGGGCTTTATCCGGTCGGTACAGGTCCATTTCGTTTTGAGCGCTGGAGCCGAAATGAAGAGATAAGTTTAACGGCATATGAAGATTATCATGAAGGGCGGCCCTACCTTGATCAGATCGTATTTAAAATATTTCCGGTTGGTTCAACAGAGCAGATGTTTTCAGAATTCGAGATTGGAAACCTGGAGGATTCCTTCTTTCCGGTAGATAAAAGAGAAGCCATAGAAACGGAAAATAGATATCAGCTCTTGCGTCGTCCTTCCCTTACGATTCGTTTCTTTACAATCAACAACACGACAGAACCTCTTGTTAGTAGAGAGATCAGACAGGCTCTCAACTATGCAATCGACAAAAAAACGATCAGCATGGAGGTGGGCAAGGGTAGACTTATTCCGGCTACCGGACTCATTCCTACTGGTATGTTTGGGCATAATCCCGAAAATCTCAACTTTCCCTATTCACCTGAGAAGGCCCGTGAGCTACTCGAAAGAGCTGGCTTTCCTGAAGGGAAGGGACTTCCCGTTATACAATTCTGGTCCAGTGTTACGTCGAGAGGTCCGCTAGCTGAGGATGAAGCTGTAACAAAGTATCTTTCCGACGTTGGTATAAAGGCTAATTTCAATTATTTGTCAGATTGGCCAGCTTTTAAAAAGATGATAGAAAATGGTAAAGCTCCGATTTTTAAGTACACCTGATCCGGACAACATCATAAGCTCCATCTTTCACTCCAAAAGCCCTCACAACCTGGCACGTTACCTGAATCCAAAGGTGGACAGCCTGATCGAAAAGGCCCAGATAGAAACAGATTACGGTGAGCGCGCCTCTCTCTATGTGGATATGCAAAAAATGATAATGGAAGATGCGCCTATTATCCTTCTGAATTACCTTTCATTTGAGCGGGTGTTCCAACCCAATGTACGCAATTTTGAAGGGAAGGCCCTTGGTGATCACTACTTTTCTTTAAAGCGAGTATGGTTGGATAGGAAGCTATAAAAAAAATCTGGAACAGAGTAAATACAAAAGTGAGGTATCTGATGTGAAAAATGACAGAGTTTCTCGGTTTACTCCAAGTCGCATCATGAAATTATTTAAAAGCGGACTTCGAGGCAGGTTTTTCCTTTCGATGATACTCCTTATCGTCGTCCTGATGGGAGGGGTATTCATCGTCGTTGAAAAAAACAACCGGGATGTTATTCTTATGGAGGGAAAAAAACGGGGGTTGTCCAATGCTGTCTATCTTGCATCTCTTTCAAAAGCGCCGTTGCTCATGTACGATTATGCAAAACTCGAACAAAATGTTGATGAAGTAGCAAAGGAAACCGATGTCATCTATGCCATGATTCTCGACCGGGAGGGTAGTGTCATAGCCCACAGCAGCAGAGACAATTTGATTGGCAGAATTCTCGATGATCCACTGAGCAAAAATGCCATTGAAGCGATGGATAACCTTATTCAGGATTACCGCGACCCGCAGACCGGTGAAGAGGTTTGGGACATAACCTCTCCCATCTATCAGGCGCAGCATGTCAAGTGGGGTTTTGTAAGAATCGGGTTTTCCAAGGGTAAGCTGAAGGCGGAGATTGCCCGCCACCGGAGCAATCTGGTGATTCTGGCTTTAGTAGCTGTTCTACTGGCCGGCGTAGCTGCTACATTGCTTGCTGAAAGGATATCCGGCCCTCTCCGAAAACTTACACAGAGTGCGCTCGCAATCTCGAAGGGTGACCTGCAACAGGAAATCTCCCTGCATACTGGAGATGAGATAGAGGAACTGGCGGAAACTTTCAATAAGATGACCGGTGAATTGAAACTCAATCGGGATGAGCAGAAAAAGCTCATTCAGAAGCTTTCGGAGAACAACAGACTTCTCAAGCAGGAAATAGCCACCAGGGAGCAGCTTGAAGAAGAACTCATAAAGGTTGAGCGTCTCAGTGCTCTTGGTGAAATGTCCGGTGGAGTTGCCCACGATTTTAACAATATTCTTGGAGCCGTACTGGGGCGAGCACAGCTCCTGCTTGAAAAGGTCGACGATCCCAAAATACGAGAGGGCATCGAGATCATCGAGAAAGCTGCTCTTGATGGAGCTGAGACTGTTCGCAGGATACAGGAGTTTACCCGTGTACGCTCTGACAGCAGTGCATTCGTTCTCATGGATATAAATCAGGTTATCTCAGATTCAGTTGAGTTTACCAGAACGAGGTGGAAGGAGGAGGCGGAGGCCTGGGGACGGCCTGTCGAAATACAGTGTGACTTCTCGAAAGTCCCGCAAATGATGGGCGATCCATCTGGTTTACGCGAGGTTTTCACCAATTTGATCATCAATGCGGTGGACGCAATGCCAAAGGGAGGGTTGATAAGAATATCGACACGAACCGAAGCGGAGTATGCGGTTGTCAGGGTACAGGATACGGGAGTTGGGATGAGTGCCGAGGTGCAGAAAAGGACCTTCGATCCCTTTTTTACCACCAAGGGATCCAGAGGGAGCGGCCTGGGACTTTCCATCTGCTATGGCATTATATCACGTCATAAGGGAGAGATTAAACTCGAGAGCGATGTGGGTAGGGGTTCGATATTCACAATCCGCCTTCCCCTGCATCTGTCCGGCAAGGAGAAGCTATCAGTGCCTGAGAAGCAGGACAGTATCGTCCCAGCACGGATACTCGTTATCGACGACGATGAAATGATGCGCTCCGTTCTCACCGACATTCTGATTCAGTCGAGCTGTCAGGTCGTTCAGGCTAGCAGCGGGCATGAAGGTATAGCCCTGTTTGCCTCCGATGAATTTGATATTGTACTGACCGATCTGGGTCTGAATGACATGTCGGGGTGGGATGTTGCGCGATTGATAAAAAAACAATCGAAATCAACGCCGGTGGCTCTGATAACAGGTTGGGGAACACAGATCGATGATTCAGAAACTGGCAGAAAGGGCGTCGATTTCGTTGTGACAAAACCCTTCAGAATCGATGAGCTTCGCCATGTTGTAAACAGGGCAATGGCGATTAAAAATGGCAAGAAATAATTCCACTATGTCTTTTGAGGTCTGAGATAGGCACCCCAATAACCCATTCCAACAAAGAATCCACCACCTATTATGTTGCCGATTGTAACGGGGAGGAGATTTCTATAGAAGCAGCTTCCCCAGGTGAGGCTTACAGATATTATCCCTGATGGTGAGGCGATGCCTGCCCAGTTATAAAGAAATATTCCGATTGGGATAAAGTACATGTTTGCAACACAATGCTCGAACCCAACTGTTACAAACGCCATGATCGGAAAGAAAATGGCGAAGATTTTTCCAATGGTTTGACGTGCAGATAATGCCATCCACACTGCAAGACAGACAAGCCAGTTACAACCAATTGCTCTGAAGAGTGCCTCGCCAAATTCAAGGTTGACCTTGGTAAAAGCTATCCCTAATGCAGCCTGACCGAGTGCCGCCTCGCCTGTTTTCCAGAGACCGGAGAAGTAGAAAAGAAGTGCCAGTATGATAGATCCGATAAAATTGGCTGCATAAACAAGAGCCCACCTTTTGAGCATTGTCCCGAACCCAATCTCCTTGGCCAGGCTACTCGTTATCATGAGGTTGTTTCCAGTGAAAAGCTCTGCTCCCGCAATGACAACGAGCATGAGCCCGACACTGAATACTGACCCGCCAACTAACTTTGTAAATCCCAAGCCGAAACGGGAGGCCATATCGAAAGTTACTGTCGTTGAGAGCATACCACCGAATCCGATATATGCACCGGCCAGGATTCCCAGTACAAGTACCGATAGCCAGGGCGAGGTTGCCTTCATGACACCCACTTTCTGAGCAACTGTTTCCGCAATCGTACCTGGTGATTTGTCCTCGAGGCTCGGTATGGGAAACTGTATTTCTCTTACGATTTTTTCCAGTCTCCCCATTGCCTTTTGCTCTTCGGCGATCTTCCTTCTGACAGCTTTTTTAACGGTCTCTACTATTTCTTCGGGGGTAAACGGTTTAGATACATAATCCATAGCTCCACGCTTCAAGGCCTCGGTAGCCCTGCCAACAGTGGGATAGCCGCTGATCATAACGACGGCTGCATCAGGTGAACGGTTTGATATCTCCTCCACAACGTCCATTCCGTCGAATCCGGGCATCTTCCAGTCGCAAAGAATAACATCGAAGAATGAATTCGAGATGAGTTTGAGACCCTCCGCAGGACTGTTGGTGGTGACGACACTAAAACCTTCATAATTAAATATTTTTCTGCATGACTGCAGAACCACATCCTCATCGTCAATAACGAGCATATTTTGGGCCATTTTTTATCTCCTCGTGTCTGTTTCACCAGATCTCAGCCGATAATCGCTGCTGAAGCCAGCGTTTTTGCCTTTCGGTAAGGGTCCCGACATGTTTTTCAATCCATGAAATGTCACCGGTGAGAATAGCGAGTTTCTCAGGACCCGTTAAGTCATACTCTTTGAGCGCATCGGCACCATCATAGTAGAGACGGGTAATAAATTCACTATCCTGGGCAGCACGCTCCAGTACCTTTATAACTTCTTCCCCGTGTATTATTTTCTGTTCTTCAGGAGGTTTGGATTCTGCGACATAGAGTGCATCATTAACCGCCTTGATAAGGTCATCCGGTGTGAAAGGTTTTTCAATATAGTTTGCTGCTCCAAGCTGCATGGCCTGTACTGCTGATCGTACAGTTGCATAACCTGTGATGATGATAACAGGGAGAGATGGTATCGACCTTTTAATATCTCTGAGAATACGCATGCCGCCGATATGAGGCATCCGAATATCGGTGAGAACGATATCGTATTCATTTCTCAGTGCATTTTCAAGCCCCTTCCTGCTATCATTCGCCGTTTCGACCTGATACTTTTCTTTAATCAGGATCTTTTTAACACTATCGAGAACAATTTTTTCATCATCAATGACGAGTGCTTTCATCATTTTCACTCCTTTGTATGAGCTTGTTTACCGCATCGACTAATTCATCCGGTGTAAATGGCTTGGAAATAAAATCTTTTGCTCCCTTTTCAATCACGGCATATTTGGTCTCGGGTGTTGGATAACCACTCATAACCAGAATGGGAAGCTCGGACCATGTCTGCGGCGGCCATTTTTCTCTGATCTTTTCTAGGAGATAAATGCCATCCTTATCGGGCATTTTTACATCCATAATAATGACATCGAAATGTTCATTTTGCAGTTTCTTAATAGCACCCTTTGCATTGGATACAAGGATCAGTTCATACCCTTCCAACTCGAGTATCCGCTTACAACTGTTCAGAACGATTTCGTCGTCATCAACAACGAGGATCCTTTTACACTTCATCTATTTTCTCCAGAGGCAGCCAGATGGTGAATGTGCTTCCTTTACCAACCTCACTCTGAACGTGAATAGTTCCTCCGTGCCTTTCAATAATGCCGTATGACACAGCGAGGCCCAATCCTGTTCCTTGACCAACCTCTTTTGTGGTAAAAAATGGATCGAAGAGCCTATCAAGATTTTCAGGCGGAATCCCGCATCCCGTATCAGATATCACTATTTCAATACCCTTTTTTTCAGTTTTACTCGCTGATACAGCAAGGTTGGTCGAAACGGTTACGACACCTTCCGGTTGCGTTGCATCGAATGCGTTGATAATCATGTTCATAATGACACTTTGAAGCTGATTTTTATCAACGGTACGCACCGGGAGCCTCTTCTCCGGTTTAAATTGCAGCTTTATTCCCTTTACAAGAGCTTGATTCTCTATAAGACCGATTGTAGCCCTTACAAGCTCATTGATGTCCGTGGGTACCTGATCCAGCATCGTCTGCCGCGAGAAGTCGAGGAGTCCCTTCACGATTTTTCGCACCCTGTCTGTCTCGCGTGCAATTGTTTCAAGGTCGGCTCTTATATCCTCGTTTATATCCAATCGGCGGAGTAGCATATGCGTAAAGGTAAGCACCCCTGTCAAGGGGTTGTTAATTTCATGCGCCACACCTGCAGCCAGTCGTCCGACAGCTGCCTGTTTCTCGGATTGAAAAAGCCTGCTCTCACTCTCAGCCCTTTGCTGTCTGTCTCTTTTACGAAGTGAGGAAAGCATCTCTGAAAAGTTTTTCTGCAACACACCGATTTCGTCGTTTGCTGCTGAGCCGATATCGGGATCCAGATTTCCCTCGGCTACTTCATTGCTTGCAGCTATGAGCTGTTTCACCGGAGCTATGAACCGGTACGTAATGATGAGACCTAAGACGGTGGCAACAATCATTCCTGAGATGGTAATAACGACAAATACTGAAAGCAGGCTTTTTCGAACATCAACATATTTTTTTTCCAGTATTCCTACATAGAGAATACCGACACGCTCCTCGAATATATCAGTGATTGGTTCATAAGCTGAAATGTACCAGTCGCTCACGACGAAGGCTCTATCCGTCCAGCGTTCACCCTCAATGAGTACACGGTCTCGAACCTCTTTGGAAACACGTGTTCCAATCGCCCGCTCCCCCTCGGGTGTAAGAACATTCGTTGATATTCTCAGGTCTTTAAAGAAAATGGTAGCCGTTCCGATGTTTCGACCCTTGTATTTTTCATTTTGGAAAACAGTCTCGCGAACGGTATCCACAATACTTTTGCTCCTATTGAGGAGCTTTCCACCATACAATACGGCAAAGAGCTCGTTTTCAAAATAAATGGGAATACCCGCTGCCAATGCCATGCCCGATACCTCCTCGTCCTCCTCTCTTGGAGCAGCTCTTGGAGTGGGTAGGATTCTTATTTTTGCACGTTCTCCAAGAACGGGATTTTCGCTGTTCAAGAAGTTTGGGTCTAGTATGACTGTTCCGGCAATATCAATGCCTCGATTTTGTATGTACTGGGCAATAGGGTTATTGGCAGAGACCGTTCCGGTACCGATCCTGCAGAATGTCGTGCCGTCATTCAGAACAATCCCTGCAAAGTCAAGCTCAGTGCGCTGTGAGACCTTTTTCAGTTTCGTGATTAAGGGTTCTTTGTCGGCATTTTTCAGTGATGAGCGGAAATCTGTGTCCAGTGAGGCAATGGTGAGAGCAATATGAATGTTCTCAGCCTGCGATCGGTAGATTTCGCGTGCTGCATTAAGATCCAGGCTGATTCTTGTTGTAGCTTCATTGAGAACCGTTTTATAGAGGAGCTGGCTGCCAATGAAAAGTGATACGATCCCGACCAGAGCCGATACGGCTATAAAACTGATAATGAATTTTGCTCTGATCGAGTAGAACAATACAACACCTCTGTGAAGCTCTTTCCATATTTACTTTTACCATAAATGGAAAAAATTGTCAAGAATTTAACATTCATATAACTGTTTAAATTTCATTAAAAATAGAGGGCACCTTTGAATAGAGCTGCACGATTTTGTTGAATCAGTAGGTTACTTCTTCTCGATGCGAACTGCACAGACCTTCGTTTCCGGAATCTTGGCGACTGGATCGAGTGCCGATGAGGTGACCATGTTTGTCGGTGACTCGACGAAGTGAAAGGTCATAGAAACAACCCCCTCCGGCGTGGTTTGGGTTACCCTTAATGGGGCCTCGACCGTGCCTCTTCGGGAAATTACCCTGACCATTTTACCGTCTTTGAGTTTAAGTTTTTTTGCATCCTCCGGATGCATAAAGACCTCTTCGTGCTCTTTCAACCTCTGGAGTCCACCCTTCCTGGTCATAGTAGAAGTGTGCCAGTGGTAGAGACTTCTCTCCGTTGTGAGTATGAGAGGGTAGTCTTCGTCGGGAAGCTCGAATGGAGGTTTATAGGCAAGGGGAAGAAATTTACCCTTTCCACTTGCCGTTGCGAAGAATTTGGTATGGAGTATCTTCGTGCCCCTGGATTTCTCATCCGGACATGGCCATTGAAGCCCTTCCTTCTCGAGCCGTTTGAAAGAGACCCCGCCGTAACTCGGCGTAAGTGATGAGATCTCATCCATGATCTCAGATGGATCGTTGTAATCGAATCCGTTCATACCCATTCGCTTCGCAATGAGGCATGGTATCTGCCAGTCCGCTTTGCTCTCCCCGACTGGCTCAATTGCCCTTCTGACCCTTTGTATACGCCGTTCCGTGTTGGTGAAAGTCCCGTCTTTCTCAGCGAAACTGGTTGCAGGGAGCACCACGTCGGCCAAAGATGCGGTTTCGGTAAGGAATATGTCCTGAACAACGAAAAACTCTAACTTCTTCACCGCATCAAGAACGTGCTGGGCATTTGCTTCGCTCAACACAGGATTCTCACCGATCTGGTAGAGCGATTTTATTTTTCCACTTTCAATGGCGTCGAATATTTCGACGTGTGTTAATCCGGGGATAGGGGAGAGCGTACAGCCCCACGCTTTTTCAAACTTTTTTTGAATTTCCGGTATGTTGACCTTCTGATATCCGGGATAGACGTTCGGGAGAGCGCCGAGATCACAGGCTCCTTGAACGTTGTTCTGTCCTCGAAGGGGATTGACACCACTCGAGGATATTCCCACATTCCCAGTGAGGAGCGCGATATTGCTCGTTGCAAGTACATTATCCGTTCCGTGGGTATGCTGGGTAATTCCCATGGCGTAGAGGATCATACCCGGTTTATGCGTTGCATAGATGTGTGCAGCTTTCCTGATCTTATCTCCTGGAACCTGAGTCACCTTCTGCACAAAATCCAGATCGAATGCTTTGAGGGATTTCTTGAAAATTTCGAAATTCTCGCACCGTTCTTTGATAAACTTTGGATCGTGGAGATTTTCGTCGAGGATGATCTTCGCCATACCCATCAGAAGTGCTACATCTGTCCCGGGTTGATGCTGGAGAAAGAGATCTGCATATTCGCAGAGATCGATCTCCCTCGGATTGGCAACTATGAGTATTCCTCCCCGTCGAACCATCTCCTTGACGTCATAACCGATCACCGGATGGGCTGATGTCGTGTTTGTGCCTATGGCGAGGATGCAGCGTGCGTTTTTTATCTCGTCTATCGAGTTCGTCATTGCGCCGCTTCCAAAACTTTGTGCAAGACCGGCAACGGAAGGAGCATGGCAGAGCCTGGCACAGTGGTCGATGTTGTTGGTCTCCATTATTGCACGGGTGAACTTCTGAATTATGTAATTGTCCTCATTGGTGCATTTTGCGGACGAGAGTGTTGCAAATTGATCACCTTTGTATTTTGTGAATTTTTCTGCAATAATGTTTAAAGCCTCGTCCCAGGTGGATTCGACAAATTTCCCGTTTTTTCTTATAAGAGGTGTTTTCAAACGTTTGGGGTGATTTATGAATTCGTGTCCATATCGTCCCTTAACACAGAGGCGCCCTTTGTTTACCTCGTTGTCACCATCGACACGCGAACTTACAACCCGGTTTCCCCTCACGCCTAGATAGATACCACAGCCAACGCCGCAGTAGGGGCAGGTGGTTTTAACTTCTCGGGAGGGTAGCAGTGTTTCTTTTAATTTCAGGGAACCAACGGGACAGCGTACAACGCACTCACCGCAAGAAACACAACGTGATTCAAGCATTGGTTTAGTTCCAAAGGTACTGACAACCGAATCGTACCCCCGAAATGCGAAATCAAAATTATGTACCCCAACTATATCACTGCACGTCCTAATGCAGATACCACAGAGGACACATTTGTTGGGATCGTAGATAAAAAAGGGATTAGACGTATCGACATGAAGTTCCCTCGTTGGTTTTCTCATTTTGTCTAGTCTTTCTTCATCGACGCCGATAAACCGAACAACTTTTTGCAACTCGCAATTCGCATTTTTCTCACACACCAAACAATCTGATGGATGATTCAGGACGAGGAGCTCAGCGGCCACCCTTCGAACTCTGTTCACATCCTCCGATTCTGTATTAATTGTCATTCCATTTTCAGCGAGTGTATTACAAGCGGTAACCAGTCCCGTTCTTTCTATTTCGACCATGCAGAGTCTGCATATTCCGACGGGATGCAAATCGGGATGATAGCAGAGGTGTGGGATGTAGATGTCGTTTTTCAGGGCTGCTTCGAGAATTGTCATCCCTCTATATGCCGAAATAGTCTGTCCATCGATGGAAATTGAGATTTTATCCATTTGTCTTTACCTCAGCAAATTGCACCGTTTTTAACCATTTTTTCGCATCCTCGGTTTCCAAATCGCACCTGAGGCAGCGCCGTGCCTCTCCGATTGTTGAATCTTCCGTCATTTTTAGATCGACTTCATTAAAATTAAAGGCTCTCTCCTTTACGGATATACATGTTACTTCAGGTCTGATTGCTTCTTCAATCTCCTGCTCCGATAATTCAACGGGTGAAACGTAGAGTGAAGGTCTTGTGAGCCGATACTCTTGTGTGAGTATTTCTCCCTTCATATACTTATCTATCATTGCAGCGGCTATCTTACCTGCACCCATTGCATCTGTCACCGTATTTGCACCGGTTACCAAATCGCCCCCAGCAAAAACACCCTGAATACTCGTTGCACAGGTTTCAGGAGAAACCTCAATTGTTCCTCTTTTCGAAACTTGGAAACCAACGTTTTTCTCGAGAAAGGATAGGTCTGGATCCTGGCCAATTGCAACTAGGAGATTATCGAGGGATGCAGTGAATTCCGAACCTTCGATTGGAACAGGCCTCCTCCTACCGCTCTGATCGATTTCGCCAAGCTTCATTTTGAGTAATTCGACTCCTGAAATTTTCCCATTCTTCGTAATAACCCTTCTGGGAGCCGTCAGGAATTGAATCTCAATTCCTTCCTCCATAGCGGCGTCTACCTCTTCCTCAAAGGCAGGCATTTCAACTCTCGTTCGGCGATAGAAAATTGTGACCTTTTTGCAGCCCTTGATCCTACTAATACATCTCGCAGCATCAATTGCCGCGTTACCTCCGCCAATGATTCCAATTGTTTCTCCAATGTTGATCTTTTTGCCCAAATTTACATCCCTCAACAAATCCATTGCATCGAGAACGCCATTGGCTTCATCATTTTCAATTCGCAGCTTTCGCGACTTTAAAGCTCCTGTGGCAATGAATATAGCTTTAAACTTTTTTTGAAGATTTGCGAAAGAGATATCATCGCCGATTTTCGTATTGGTTTGAATTTTTACACCTGAATTTTTAATGTAATTGATATCTGTATTCAATATTTTTCTCGGCAATCTGAATTCAGGGATGCAGACAGCAAGAGCTCCTCCCGGTACCTCCAATGCTTCGAAAATGGTAACATCGTATCCTTTCACGGCGAGATAAAAGCCTGTCGTTAGGCCTGCCGGGCCCGATCCGACAATTGCAATCTTACCGAGTTCCGCTAGACTGTTTTTGTTGCCCATTTCTTTCGGATACAGATTGTTTTCAATCGCGTAGTCGGTTATGAACCTTTTTATTGCGCGAATTGATATCGGTTCAGCCCATTTTCCCGCCTGGCATTTTTTCTCACATGGGTGATGACATACCCGGGCAACTACAGAGGGTAGGGGGTTGTCCTTTAATATTACTTTAAAAGCCTCGTCGTACCTCTTTTCAGCAGCAAGAGCAATGTACGTTGATGCTTCCTGATCAATTGGACAGATGTGATGGCAAGGTGAAGAGATAATTTCTTTACAAACAACAGCAGGGCATTTGTTGTGTTTTACATGTGCTTCGTACTCTTCTCGAAAATATTTGATGGTCGTTAGAATCGGATTTGGTGCTGTTCTCCCCAAACCGCAGAGCGACCCCATTTTGATTCCCTTAGCCAGATCTCGAAGCAGGTCGATGTCCTCAGGGGTGCCTTTTCCCTTTGTGATGTCTTCAAGTATATTGAGCATCTGCTTTGTGCCCAACCTGCAAGGAACACATTCACCACAGGATTCTTTCTGTGCGAAGTCGAGAAAATACCGAGCGATTTCAACGATGCAGGTGTCTTCGTCCATAACAACCATGCCGCCTGAGCCCATCATCGATCCCGCTGCGGTAAGAGAGCTGTAATCAACCGGAAGATTTAATTGGCTAGCGGGGAGGCACCCGCCGGAAGGGCCACCGGTTTGGACTGCCTTGAAGGCTTTTCCCTTTGGTATGCCACCACCTATGTCGTATATGATCTTGCTCAGGGGAGTACCCATTGAAACCTCAACAAGTCCGATATTTGAAACCTGTCCCGTAAGAGCAAAAACTGCGGTTCCCGTGCAACCCTCAATTCCGGTTTGCGAATACCACTTGGAACCCTTTAACATTATTCTCGTTGCACTAGCGAGAGTCTTCACATTATCAATGGTGGTTGGTTTTCCCCACAGACCGGAATGGACAGGAAACGGTGGTCTGGGACGGGGTCGGCCACTTTTGCCCTCAATGGACGTTATGAGCGCAGTTTCCTCTCCACAGACAAATGCTCCGGCTCCTTCCATTACATTCATTTTGAAATGAAAGTCCGTACCAAATATGTTGTTGCCTAGAAATCCTTTCTCCTCAGCCTGCTGAATGGCAATTCTGAATCGTTTTACCGCTAATGGATACTCTGCACGAACATAGATATATCCTTCATCCGCCCCGATGGCGTATCCTGCAATTATCAATCCCTCGAGAACACTATGCGGATCGGCTTCTAAGATACTCCTGTCCATAAATGCACCAGGATCCCCCTCATCTGCATTACACACCATATATTTCTTGGGGCCGGGAGCATTATAACAAAGTTCCCATTTAAAGCCTGTCGGAAAACCTGCTCCACCCCTTCCCCTCAAGCCCGCTCGCTTTATTTCTTCAATTACCTCTTTTGGTTTTAAATTCATAATGGTATTTCGTAGCGCATCGTAGCCCTGGACTGCAAGGTAATCCTCTATTTTTTCAGGATTTATATGTCCACAATTCTGGAGGATTATTCTTTCCTGCTTTTTGTAAAAATTGATATCGTGGTAAGAAGGAATATACTTCCGACTCACTGGGTCCTGATAAAATAGACGTTCTACTGGTTTATTGTTCTTAAGATGTGAATGAACAATCTCACGAGCGTCCTCTAATTTCAATTCAGAATAGAATGTACCTTCCGGTTCAATCACCACGATAGGGCCTCTCTGACAGAAACCGTGGCATCCAGTCGGTACGACCTCAACATCTTTAAGACCTATCTTTTTTATCTCTTTCTCAATAGTCGTTTTGATTTCGAGCGAACCGGAGGAAATGCATCCTGTTCCGAGGCAGATATACACCTCTCTTTTATCGTTGTTCATCTGATGCTCCCTTTTGTTTTCGACCAAATATTTCGTGTATCTTTTTGTTGGTGAGTCGTCCGTAGGTAACATTATTCACCGTCATATTGGGTGCCAATCCGCATGCGCCGATACATGCTACGGTTTCAAGGGAGTATTCAAGATCCGGTGAAGTTTCTCCCTCTTTAATTTCGATGATTTTCTCGATTTCTTCTAGAATTCTCGCTGCTCCTCTTACATGACAGGCTGTACCACGGCATACCATGACATGTTTTTTACCACGAGGTGTGAAACGAAATTGGCCATAGAAAGTCGCCACACTGAATACCTGGCTTTCAGGGACCCTCGTGAATTTAGCTATATCGAGCATTATTTTTTGGGGTATATAACCGAACTTATTCTGAACCTCTTGGAGGATTGGTATGATCTCATACCGTTTACCGCTAAAAGTAGAAAATATAGCAGCTAACTTTTTTTCCATGCCAACTTCCTTTCTCCGATTTACCATTTTCCCGTTTGTAGGTATTCGTTGATACCGGTCGCGGCGTTTCGAGCGTGGCCCATAGCAAGAATTACCGTTGCGGCACCGAGCACGATGTCCCCTGCGGCAAAAACACCCTTTTTAGATGTTTTACCAGTATCCGTATTGGCCTCAATATTGCCCTTCCGGCCAACTTTAATGTTAGGGGTCGTCATCGGAATGAGTGGATTCGGGCTGTTTCCAATTGCTACGACCAC
>CAYFYU010000042.1:19001-32334 GCA_964347455.1 uncultured Spirochaetota bacterium
TCACCGGCAAAGGACAGGTCGGTTGCCTGGCCGATAGCCACTATCACGGTATCGACATCGATGGTGAACTCGCTCCCATCAATTGGAATGGGTCGTCGTCGCCCACTTTCATCGGGCTCACCGAGTTCCATTCGAATACACTTCATAGATTTAACACGCCCGTTTTCATTGCCAATATAGTGTACCGGATTGTGAAGAAATTTGAAGATAATTCCCTCTTCTCCTGCACGTTCAATCTCTTCGTCCCGTGCTGGCATCTCTGGGCGTGATCGTCGGTATATATTGTTGACCTTTTCTGCTCCAAGACGCAGTGCGGTACGCGCTGAATCCATTGCTACATTTCCACCACCGATTACAGCAACCCGAGCCACCTCGACAATTGGAGTATCATATTTTGGAAATTCAAAGGCGCGCATGAGGTTGTTTCGGGTAAGGAATTCATTTGCTGAATAGATGCCTGTAAGATTTTCACCGGGTAAACCCATAAAGAATGGCAAGCCTGCGCCAGTACCTATAAAGACGGCATCGTATTCCTCTAACAGCGAATCAACGGTTCCCAGTTTTCCAACTACATGGCTCAACCTAAGTTCAACGCCCATTTTTTGTAGAACCTCGACTTCAGACCAGACGATCCTCTTTGGCAGACGGAACTCCGGTATTCCATAGGTCAGCACGCCGCCAGGTGCATGAAAAGCCTCAAAAATGGTTACCTGATGTCCAAATCGTTTTAAATCTGTTGCTACCGTGAGACCTGCAGGGCCAGAACCTATTACTGCTACCCTTTTGCCACTCGACGGTGCAAGACTCGGCATTACGACTCTGTCGCCCTCCCGCTCCCAATCGGCAATGAACCGTTCGAGTCTTCCAATCGCCACGGCTTCCCCACGCTTATGGAGCACACAGGTTGCTTCACATTGTTCCTCCTGTGGACAGACACGACCACAAATGGCCGGTAGCATGTTGTATTTCTTCATGCTCTCGATACTACTCTGAAAATCCCCATTTGCTATGAATCCGATGAATTCAGGTATGTTGATGTGTACAGGACAGCCATCGATACAGGTCGGTTTCTTACACTGAATGCATCGGTTAGCTTCGGTAATTGCCTGCTCTACTGTATACCCAAGAGGAACCTCATCGAAATTATGTATCCGTTTATCCGATTTCTGCTGTGGCATCCTCTGGCGTGGTATACTGATTCTTTCTTTCGACGTAATGTTGCTAAACTGAGCTACAATCTTTTTTACGTCCCTTGTCTTCACGATTTACTGTCTCCATGTTTCATTACACTGTAAAGTGTGGCATCGACTTTCATATAAAATCTCTTTGGTTTATGGTTTTATCTATTAAATTTCTGAATTTTTGTACCAGAATTTTAGTTTTTAACAACTGCCTTTTTCGTTGCCATACATATATAATTTTAATTTTATAGCTAAAAACCATTGAGTAAGCGATAACACTTTACCACAATTGAATGTTTACTTATCTATTTCTTGATTTCTGCTCTAAGTTGACATTGGTGCGAGGCCTTGAAACGTTCGTAAGCTTCATGTTCCTGACTGTGATACAGGGCAAGCCTGCGCATTAAAAGGTCAAAATCAACAGCATACCCATCAAATTCAGGTCCATCGACACATACAAATTTTGTTTGATTGTTAACCTCAACCCTGCAGCAACCGCACATGCCGGTACCATCGATCATGATTGGATTCAAGCTTACGACTACCGGAATTTTGAAGGGTTGTAGTGTTAAAACTACGAATTTCATCATGATTACCGGACCGATGGCAACAACAAGGTCCGGTTTCCCCCGTTCTTCGATATAGATTTTTAAAAGTTCGGTCACGAGTCCTTTGGCGCCATATGTTCCATCATCCGTACAGATGATGAGGTCTTCAGAAATCTTTCCCATCTCCTCTTCCATGATGATGAGTTCTTTTGAACGCGCCCCAAGGATCGTAATGATACGATTACCCGCTTCCTTCATTGATTTTGCGATTGGATGACACGGTGCAATACCTATACCTCCTCCCACTATTACCACGGTGCCGAATTTTTTAATATGAGTCGGTGAACCGAGAGGTCCCACTACATCTTTGAGCTGTTCTCCGGCTTCGAGTGTGGAAAGATGTGCAGTGGTTTTCCCAACCTCCTGAACGATGAGGACGATTTCTCCCGTTACGGGATTGGCATCGGCTATGGTGAGGGGAATTCTTTCGCTCTTGTCACCAATTCGAATGATCACAAACTGGCCGGCACGACGGGCTTTTGCAATTTCAGGTGCATATATCTTGTAAAGATTTACACTCGGTGCGATCCGTATATTATCCAGTATCTCATTCTGCTGCGGCATTATCAACAGCTCCTATGCACATGGATTGTAATGGTTCTGTTTTTCGACAAACGACGAGAAATCTCAGTGGGTGGGATAAATAAATTGTACAAATAACGAAGCTTTTGCACGTCATAGTAAAATACCAGGTACCTTACAATATATATAGGATAGCTAAATTATTACAGAAAAAAGTATGAACCGCATATTTCGATTAATCCCCCATTTGAGCCATATAATCATCATACATGGTCTCAAACGTGCGTTTGTGTTTCGCCTCCTCCTGACACAGTATTTTAAATAGCTTTTTACTATTCTCTGTTTCGGCATTGCTGAGGAGTTCATTATAGAGTTTCAATGCTTTTTCCTCCCGTTTCATCGCAATCATCAGAATATCTCTATAACCCATACCTTTCTGGTATTCCATTTCAACAACATAATCACTCCGTTTTAGGTCTGGAATCCAATTAAATTTGTAGTTGGCAATCTTTTCCTTTATATCTTCCTTCTCGATGTTTTCAAGGTAAGTTTGATGTTTAAGTTCCTCCTCGGCGAACTCCTTCAGCATCTCCTTCGCTCCGGCCATAGTTTCCTCTGTGCTTAAATTTTCATAGAAAGCGGCAGCTTCCTTTTCCTTCTCGATCGCGAATTCTATAATCTCCTTTAAATTTGCGAAATCCATTTTCCGCTCCTTTAGAATTTGGTAATCAATGAATCTTAACTATTTTTAGCATATTCGTCAAAAGAACCATTTTTGCTGTTTACCTGAAAACAGGGGACAACTGAGATTACGTACATGGTATATTGGGAAGAAATGAACAATTCCGGAAATTATAAACTGAAACAGGAAGGTTGTAAAGGGTGTAGCTAATGATGGGAGGGTTGTTGAATTATTCTTCAATAACTTTTCATCCTTGGACAAAAGGAAGGTCAAACACATAAACAACCGTTAACTGATAATCATAGAATATTTGGTAGAAAATTATTATATTATAATCCATAAGATAATTTATCAATACTTTCACGTATCTATCGAAGTAAGGAGACTGAGATGCGTAAGAAGCGAAATTTCTATTTTGTTACTGCAATCGTCGTAACAGGAGTACTGTTCTTTTTTCTTGGTATGGGGTCGAGTCCTGATAGGGGAAAGGCAGAGGAAGGCGAACCGGTTCAGACGATAGTGATAAAGGATGAGGGTGGCTTTTCCACTGCTATCGCTGAAGTATCGGAGTCACTGATACCAACTGTTGTCTATATAAGTGTAAGCGGAACCGTTACACAGAGAGTTCCTGAACAGGGATTCCCATTTAGAGACGATCCTTTTTTCAGATACTTCTTCGGTCCAACGCCGGAAAGAGAGCGCGAAATGCCCATAAGCGCACTCGGGAGTGGCGTTATCATAAGTAAAGATGGCTATATCATTACGAACAATCATGTTGTTCAGAATGCAGACAAAGTAACGGTGACTCTTTACGACGGCACGAATCTCGAGGCCGAGATAGTGGGAGCTGATCCGAGGACTGATCTCGCAGTTGTAAAGATCGATCCAACACCTGGTATGAAGTATGCAGAGTTTGGGGATTCGGATGTTTGCCGGGTCGGAGAGTGGGTCATCGCTATTGGTTCGCCCAGGGGCCTTGATTGGACCGTAACGGCGGGTATCATCAGTGCGAAGAACAGGACAAATATTGGTGTACTTGGTCCAACAGGGTATGAAGATTTCATTCAAACCGACGCCTCCATCAATCCAGGCAATAGCGGCGGTCCGCTCATCAACCTGAAGGGAAAGGTGATCGGTATCAATTCACTCATCGTTTCTGCATCCCGCGGTTCAGAGGGTCTTGGATTTGCCATACCTTCAAATATGGCGAAGGCAATATCAGAGTCGCTCATAAGTTATGGAAAAGTCGTCAGAGGTTATATCGGCGTACAGATACAGGATGTTACACCAGAAATGACAAAGAGCTTGAAGCTCGACAAGAATTTCAAGGGTATTATTGTTGTCGATGTATTCCCCGATGGACCAGCAGACAAGGCAGGTCTCGAGCAGGGCGATATCATCATCGGTTTCGATGGAAAAACGGTTGAGAATGTTTCGCAGTTGCGCAATATGGTTGCCCAAACACGCCCGGGCACACAGGCGAAGGTTAAGATACTCCGTGACAAACGAGAGATGGAGGTATTGTTGAGAGTTGGTGATCTGGAGAAGATTGAAGGCCTGGCACGGGCACAGAGCGGAAATGAACTCCTTGGATTGACTGTCGAAAAGGTAACTTCCGATGTAGCACGAAACCTCGGGTTGAAGAATGCTACCGGTGTCATTGTTACCGATGTCGTACCCAACAGTCCGGCCGATAAAGTCGGGCTTGAGCCCGGCGACATTGTATTTAGAGTGGGAAATAACGTTGTCAATGATCCGGAAAAGTTCAACGACCTTATCGCCAGTTCTTCAACGGAAAAGGAAGTCATGCTTCTGTTGCGTGACGGCAGGAGTGGGAGAGTGGGTTATATTGTCGTACCACTAGGATGATAGGCCGATCAATCGTCCTGTATATAATGACTCCCGATCTGTTTTTTATTGCGTCTCGCGAATTGTGCAATTACATTGGCTACAGTTATTCCGTTTCGCAATTCTACTTTCGCTCTGGTCAGAATAGTGTTCCTGTAGTAATCGGATATTCGCGAGTAGAGGTTTCTTAGGTCTGAAACTGCTCTGATCAATCTCCTTTCAGTGCGTATAATGCCCACGTAATTCCACATGGTGCTTCTCAGATTATGCCAATCCTGCAGGATGAGAAGTGGATCGTTATTTGTCGAATCGATTCTGCCAGGGAAGACCCAATCGGCTATCTCGTTGAAATACTCACTTTTTTTATTGGATTCACCAGCCCTGATACCTGTTCTTTTTCCAAACACGAGGCTTTCGAGAAGTGAAACCGAGGCGAGCCTGTTTGCTCCGTGTGCTCCCGTACACGCTGCTTCACCAATGGCATAGAGTCCAGAAAGGGTGGTTTCGCCCCAATCGTCGGTGAGTATCCCTCCGCAGAAATAGTGCGCTGCAGGAACAACCGGTATCGGTTCACCAGTAATATCGATCTTATGCTTCATGCATTCTTCAAATATTCCGGGGAACCTTTGTTTTAAATCGAGGTTGTTTTTATTGAAATTGGCAATGTCCAGGTAGACATGGTTGCTTTCGGTACTCGCCATCTCATTGTATATAGCACGCGAAACCTCGTCTCGTGGGGCAAGGTCTTGCCATTTAGGTGAGTACCTCTTCATGAACTGTTCATTTTGAATGTTTAAGAGCCTTCCGCCCTCGCCCCGCACTGATTCGGATATAAGGAAACCTTGGCCATCCTCTGAGTAGAACATGGTAGGATGAAATTGAACGTATTCCATGTTCGTCACTTCCGCCCCTGCCCTGTAGGCCATCGAGATGCCGTCACCGGTAGCGCAGTCGGGATTCGTTGTAAACTGGTAAACTCTGCCAATGCCTCCGGTGGCCAGTATCGTAGAATCTGCCAGAAGCACACTTATTTCACCGGTTTTGTTGTTGAGAACGTACACTCCAAGGCATAAATTTCTTTTATATTTAACGAGAGGATTGGTTGAGTGATGGTGAGTTGTAATGAGATCAATGGCAGTGTAGTCAGACAGGAGGGTTATATTACTCATTGTCCCTACTTTATGGAGAAGTTTTTCCTCTATCTCGAGACCGGTCATATCATAATAGTGAAGTATTCTATGTCTTGAATGAGCCGCCTCTTTAGTGTAGTCATAAGACCCATCCTCCTTCTTCAGGAATTCAACTCCCAATTCGTCAATGAGAAATTCCTGTACCAATCGTGGGCCTTCGTGAACAATGGTACTCACCGCATCTGGATTGGAGATTCCATCCCCTGCAGCTATTATATCTTTAAAGAGCAATTCTTCTGAATCGTCCTCACCGAGGGAAACTATACCCCCCTGAGCATACCGTGTATTCGTTTCCATGGGATCGGACATCTTCGTAAGAAGCAGTACTCGTTTACCCAATTTACCGGCGGTAATCGCAGCTGTGCAGCCGGATACTCCGGTGCCAATTACGAGAATATCCGCCATTTCCCTCTTCACTACACCCTCCTGAAAGTTCAGTACAATTTCTAATAGGTAAATATAATATGGCCTTTACCCATTGAACAGTTCATGGATCTTTTCCTGCACCTCCCTGTACTGTGCGGCATCCATTCGCTTGGTACCTCGGTCATCGATGAATGGTGGTGAGCTTATCTCATGTATACGTTCTTTTTGATGCGTTTGATTCTTTATTCCTTCAGGGATTTCCGGTTTGATGCCAATTGCCTTTTCAATATCGTCGGGGAATTTTCCAGGATCCGCAGTCTCATACACGACCGCTGGTTTCGAAAAATCTCCGCCAGTATAGCGTTCCAGAGCCTTCCATCCCACAGATCCATGTGGATCGAGTATAACCCCGAATTTACTGTATACCTCTTTAATCGTTTCGTAATGCTGGTTATTGCTTATGCTGGTGGAGTAAATATCGCTTTGCATGCTTGTCAGATCGGGCAACTTTTCAAGAATGCCTGGTTTCGTGACCTTCTTTGTCTCCTCATCCCGGTGATCGTATAAATGGCCACCGTAAAATTCGATAAGTCGAGCGAAATTACTCGGATGGGAGACTATCATTGCAGTCGAAGGGGACCATTTTGAGGGTTCTATCCTGTACGTTCCGGTACTGAGGAAATCGGGAAATTCCCTGTTTTCATTTACCCCAACGACTATTTTCTGGATCGGAAGACCCATCTCTTTTGCGATGACTGTTCCCATCATGTCGCCGAAATTTCCAGAAGGTATACTCGTTACGATTTTTTCACCGTCTGGCTGGAGCCGGGAATAGGCAAAGAAGGGGTATACAGCCTGGGGAAGAAGCCTTCCCAAACTTATTGAATTAGCCGATGTAAATCTATCCCTATCGGAAAAACAGCGATCTGCCAGTTCCCGGTCTCCAAGTAAAGCTTTAGCAATTTCCTGGCACACATCGAAGTCGCCGTTCACCGCAAAGGCGTGGATATTTTCACCAAGTGTTGTCATCTGCCTGCGCTGCTGTTCGCTGATCGATCCATTTGGGAAAAATACAATATTTGAAACATTCTTTAATCCCAAAAGAGCATGTGCTACTGCTCCACCCGTGTCTCCACTGGTGGCAACAACGACAACTCTCTTTAAATTTCCTTCACCGAGAAAGTAGTCTAAAACTCTGCCAAAAAAACGTGCAGCAAAATCTTTGAAGGAGTATGTAGGACCTCGCGACAGCCACATCAGATGGGCGTTGCCTGTTACCCTCTCTAAATCGACTGGTATAATTTTTTCATCATAGGCATCCTCGAGAATCTCCATGAAGATCGGTTCTGGAATATCCGGCTCTACAAATGGGAGAAGAACACGAAAAGCAATCTCCGCATAGCTCTTTGACTCCATGTTTTGCAGATCATTTCTACTGAGCTTCGGCAATGTGTGCCTGTCCATCATGTACAATCCGTAATGTGAGGCGATACCGTTTAAAATTCCCTGTCTGAAGCCAACCTGCTCATTCCGATTATTGGTACTGTGATAGAGAATAGCCATTTGAAGAAACCTGTTTAGAGCTGGAAATAGATTACCCTACAAAGTAAACAATATAGAACCTGTAGAGCAACTAAAAATATGAAGATAGAAGTACCCCTTGTCCGGCCTCATAAAGCGAGTCATATTATTAATTGATGGATAAAAAAAATATAAATTATAATAATTGTATAAGGATAATTGTTGTGAAGCGAAAATACAGGGTTGTGGTGCTTTCACTACTGATTGCTATCACAATGGGAATAGGTACACCTGTCTTTTCGGATGCATTGGTTGCTCCTGAAGCTGCAGTGGAAGAGGTCAAAGAACCTGACGTGCAGGACAGGTACTTCAACAAGCTCATTTATGAAAAGAGCCCGTACCTGCTTAACCACGCCGATAATCCGATAGACTGGTACCCGTGGGGCGAGGAAGCATTTGAAAAGGCGAAGATGGAGGATAAACTGATATACCTTTCCATAGGTTACTCTTCCTGTCACTGGTGTCACATAATGGAGAGGGAATCATATATGGATTTCAGGGTAGCAGAACTATTGAACAATGTATTCATACCGGTTCTGGTCGACCGGGAGGATCGTCCTGATATCGATAACCTGTACGGCCTCGCAGCCGAAGTTATTGCCGGCAGGCGTGGCTGGCCCCTCAATGTCATCCTTACCCCCGAAGGGAAACCTTTATTTGCCTCGAGCTATTTACCGAAGAGTACCCGTTTCGGGCAACCTGGTCTTGTAGAAATTACACTTTATGTTGCTCAGCTGTGGGCAAACAATCGCGAGCAGCTGGTGAACGCAGCCGATCGAATCGGGAACCTACTTGATCGGGTGGCAGGGGTTGAGCCGGGAGAGTCTCTGGAAAGGAGACTCATCAAAGAAGCCTTTGTCAGTCTCCAGAATTCCTATGACGAGGATTTTGGCGGTTTTAGTGAAGCGCCGAAATTTCCCCTGCCGCATAAACTTCTCTTTCTGCTCCGATACTGGAAACGAACGGGAGACGAACATGCTCTTCAAATGGTTGAAAAAACGCTCGTTTCGATGCGGCGTGGTGGAATATATGACCATGTGGGATTCGGATTTCATCGATACTCAACGGATTCCTGGTGGCAGGCGCCACACTTCGAAAAGATGCTCTACGACCAGGCCATGCTGGCAATGGCTTACACGGAGGCGTACCAGGTAACCGGAAAGGAAGAGTATGCCGACATTGCCCGGGAAATATTGACCTATGTAATGCGGGATATGACCTCTCCTGCTGGAGGATTCTACTCTGCAGAAGATGCTGAGAGTGAATTCGTTGAGGGAAAATTCTACTTGTGGAAATACGCGGAGATCGAAGGGATTCTAACAGACCGGGAACTCCATATTGCTCGTACAGTGTTCAACGTAGAGGAGGGGGGTAACTATGTTGAGGAGTTAACCGGAGAAAGGACAGTTGTGAACATCCTCTATATGACAAAATCTCTTGAAAGTCTCGCTGATGAGCTTGCAATATCAACCGAAGAGCTCGAGGGACAGCTTGAAACCATTCGGCGAAAGCTCTACAACGCTCGGGAGGAACGTATTCACCCTGAAAAGGACGAGAAGATTTTAACCGACTGGAACGGACTCATGATTGTGGCTTTTGCAAAGGCTGCGGCTGTATTTGATGACAAGCAGTTTCAACGCCGGGCAGAACGTGCAGCGCAGTTTCTCCTGAGAGAAATGCGTGATGAGGAAGGACGGCTTCTCCATCGCTCTATTGGCGGTCATGCTGGGATTCGTGCTTACGCTGATGACTATTCCTACCTTGTCTGGGGATTGATCGAGCTGTACGAAACCACCTTCAAGGTACGGTACCTGAAGGCTGCTATTGAATTGAATAATGAAATGATCGATCTCTTCTGGGACCATGAAAAGGGCGGTTTTTTCTTCACTGCCTATGATTCCAACGAACTGTTTATAAGGCACAAGGAACTATACGATGGTGCCTATCCCTCTGGAAATGCAGTGGCGATGCACAACCTCTTGATGCTCGGGCGCATTACCGCCAATACAGAGTTCGATGATCTTGCTCTACAGATCGGGCAGATCGTATCGCACAGTGCATATCAAAATCCCGGTTTCTTTACCCACCTGATGAGTGGTCTCGATTTTGCAACGGGCGTCTCGTACGAACTGGTGATCGCTGGAATTACAAACGCTGAAGACACCTCCATCATGGTCAGAGCTGTGCATCGAGAATATCTACCCAATAAGGTTATCGTCTTCCGACCGACCGATGAGCAGTCACCAGAGATATTTGAGATCGCTGATTATATCCGATATCAGAACGATATCGAAGGTAAAGCCACTGCCTATGTCTGTGTCAGGTATATATGTAAAGAACCCACAAGCGATATAGACCAGATTATCGTTATGCTCAATGAAAATTAGTTCCACAAATATTGATCACTGCGATATCTGCCGTGCTTTCAATGCTGTGCGCTGCAGATATTGCATTCTTGCCTTGTTTTCACCTTAAGCTTTCCATTTTCGCGAAATTATGTTAAAAATCAGTATGGACATTTTGTAATTGTAGAGAACAGAACTATATTCACAATGAGGGAGTATATCTAAATGAGCGAAAAATTGGCAATCGACGGCGGCAAACCGACCCTGGATCCATCACGAATTCAACCATGGCCTGTACTTGACGAGAGGGATAAAACCGCAGTTCTCAGGGTATTCGAAAACGGTTATCTCTGTGGAGGAGAGGCTCCTGAGGTTTTGGCTCTCGAAAAAGAGTGGCGAGAGTATGTGGGGAGAAAGTACTGTTTAACCACGAACAGTGGAACAGCCGCTCTTCACATGGCGCTTGCAGCGCTGAATATAGGTCCCGGGGATGAGGTGCTTGTGCCTGCATACACCTTTCTTGCATCTGCATCCTGTGTGCTTCACGCAAATGCAGTTCCTGTTTTTGTGGATGTGGATCGTCAGACCTGCACCATTGATCCGGAAAAGATAGAGGATAGAATAACCCCGAGGACAAAGGCAATCATTCCGGTTCATATTCACGGACTTCCAGCGAATATGGACAGGATCATGGATTTCGCAAAAAGGTATGATCTGTATATAATAGAAGATGCCTGTCAGGCTCATGGGGCAGAGTACGGGAACAGGAAGGTTGGTGCATTTGGAGATCTCGCGGCCTTCAGTCTGAACAGCTCCAAGAATCTGTCGGGGGGAGAGGGCGGCCTTCTCGTTATGGATGATGACAACTATCACATGAGGGCAAAGATGCTCAGAATGTTCGGGGATGAGGTTGATGATGAAACGAGACTGAGACGGTACAATGCATCTATCCTCGGATATCAGTACCGGAATCTGGAGCTGCCGGCTGCTCTTGCTCGGGCGCAGCTCGAGAGGCTTGATGAGTACAACCAGATCAGAATTCAAAATTGCAATTTTCTGACCAGCAATCTTAAGGACCTGCCGGGTGTTCATCCACCCTACGTGCCCAAGGGCGTGAAGCATGTGTACTGGATGTATGTGGTTGAGTTCTTCCCGGAAGAGGTTGGGGTAGATGTTACACCTGAGGAGTTCAGAATCGGCATTGAGAAGGCGCTTTTTATGGAGGGGGTGCAGGTTGGCCAGTGGCAGACCATGCCCGTTCCCTTACAGGACCTGTTTCAGACGAAGAAGGGCCACGGCTCGAGCGGTTATCCCTGGAATTTCACCAAACAGGGTAAACAGATGGTGTATCGAGGTGAAGATTATCCCAACGCCCTGGATTTTTGCAGGCGATACACCGTTGTAGCTGGTATCCATCCGCCGAACGGAGTCGAGATCATGGAGCTGTATGTTCAGGCATTCAAAAAGGTTTTTTCCAACCTCGACGTGGTTCTATCCCATGCCCATGATGATATTGTCGCTCACTACAGCGGTGCGCTGTTTCGAGCCGGTTAACTTATAATTATTCAATATGTGTCTTCGATTGAACTCAAAACCATAGTTCGATCTGTCTTTTCCCTTCCCCTAATTAACCTTATGTAATATTCGTTTTAATAATTGTTGTTTTTTTTTTAATTTTTTATACAATAATGTAATAAGTGAAAGGATCACAAGGTTTATTATGAATAACTTTTATTGAAAAAAGGAGGGAATTATGAAAAATTCGGATAGTCAAAAATGTAAAGGCTTTGTGTTTCTTTTTGTTGCAGCTTTCCTGCTGCTCATTCCAAGTGCCCTTATCTGTTCTGACGGGTATTTGTCGGAAGAACTGCTGATAGGGGAGACTACCAATATACTGATACGTTCGATGGAGCAGACGAAACCTGAAGGTGTGTACCAAATTCAGGTATGGCGGGACGGGAAATGGGAGCCTCTGGGCGAGCTTTCCTACAACCGCTTTTTTATTACGAAAGAGCTTGCACTTCGGTTGCCCATTCATGAAGATGAGGTTCTGGTCCGAATGGAGAAAGAGGGCGGAGGGGCCGCACATATCGACAGTGTGTCTCTCAACGGCAAGCCGCCGGTGTGGGTTGAGGGAGATTATCTGGGTAAGATTTCGCAAATTGAATACGATGTGATCAATGGGCATGAGGGACCTGTTCAGGCGATCTTTGACACGACGGGGGTGTCATCGGATGAAGTAATGCTCGCACTCACTGCGCGTATAGAGAGTGAACAGTTAAGAGAGGTACCCTTTCAGTATCCGCGGCAGAATACCTTCAAGGAGATGGACGAGCATGCCCTATTTTACCGCTATGAGCTGGGGACGAACAGGGGTGTATTTACACTGGATGGTGACATACGAGAAGAGGAGCTTGGGGAGCCGTTTTTTGCGGAGTACATGCCGGTTGGCTCGGGGCATCCACAAGGGACCACGTACGGGTGGGTGAAGGACGATGGTGAGAACCTGTACGTGGCTATAGACTTCACTCCTGACAACACCATGGACGGTGATGCTGACTACACGAAGGTGTATGTGAAGACCGGAGGTGGATTGAAGGAGTACATGGTGTCAACTTCCCAAAATGAATGGGGGATGGCTGGTTTCAGCGCGACTTCCCGGGCGACGTATGAGCACAAGACCTACGAGTACCGGATACCCTTTCAGGAGATTGGCATTGGCAAAGATAAAAGAGAGGCCCTGACGCTTGAGCTTGCCTTTGCCGCATACGGCACTGCCAATCCTGGAAGCATAGAGAAGCCCGCCCTTGTCTGCGACTCGAACCACAACCGCTTTCTGCTGGTGTACCAATATTTAACCATTGTTGACTCGGACATTCACGGCCTTTTTCTGGATGCGACAGGTGTACCCGAAGGCTCGAGCTTCGCCATCTCAACGGGAGCAAATAGTCAGTTTAATCCCTCTGTTGGTTTTGATCCGGGCACAAACCGGTTTCTCGTTGCCTGGGAG
>CAYFYU010000043.1:0-6995 GCA_964347455.1 uncultured Spirochaetota bacterium
TACCCGTATTTTCTCTTGAATGCAGCCTTTTCGCCAGGATCACTGAGAAGATCGGAACGATAGATCAAGAGCTGAGCATCCGCCTCAAGCGGTACAGACCAGATCTTCCCCTGGCCAGTGGGATCACCCATATAGTACGGCTTCATTGTAGGAGGAATTTGCTGAATATATGGTTCGTCTCCGACCAGACCAGTCAGTTCAATGATATGGCCTCCGTCCACTGCCAAACCCAGCCACTGTGAGTCAATAACCACGATGTCCCACACGTACTGCTGTGCCTGGGCTGCAGCAAGCCATTTTGCAAACCACTCCACAAACCCTGGGAGCTCGGTTTCTACCTTGATTTTTCCACCGGTGGCCTCCTCATAGCCTGCTGCTACTTTAGCCACTGCATTACCTGGAGCCCATTGAAAGTAAAGAAGATTCAAGGTAATCGGACCCTCTTCCTTCCCGGGTTTCTCCCCTTTGCTGGCAAAAACAAAGGAGAAAGAGCCAGCCACAACGAGCGCAAGTACAATAGTGAAGATAATCAGAAATTTATTGTTTCGCATTCTAAAACCTCCTTAAAAAATTATAATTACTTGTTTCTGATGTACTTTATTCAATATCTCGAGCATCACCCCCTTTACTGTTATAATTCTATTGCACTATAACTCTTGTAAATTGATACCCCAGTTTGGATTCGACATTAGCTTGGAAAATGTGAGAAGAGCATATACGCGACAAGTCCGGCCCAGAGAACATTGAATCCCCACCTGAAAACTTCAATCTGAATTGGCTGAATCAGACTGACAATTCCAGCAAGTATCAGTATTATGGCGATCGGTTCAAACACCTTTTTCAGCTTTTTGAGAACCATAAATTATTCCCCTGTATCCATGTATTCAATAATTACTGGCCTGTTACTTTGAAACGAGATGGAGTTTACCATTGATATTTTCAATTGTCAATAAATTATTTTTCATTACCGTACCGTATTCGTCTGCATGAGATCAACGCTAAATTTCCCCCGCATTTTTATCTCACCGTACTCTACTGGGATATCATTCTCTGTATAAACGACACTCTCGATATAGAGGATTGGAGTTTTCGGAGATATGCCCAAAAGTTTCATTTCCTCTCCAGACGACGGCATGACTGGTTCAAATTCCCGTTGTCCGTGGTGAATAATTAATCCATATTTTTTTTCCAGTATATCGTACAGAGATTTTTCTTGAAAATCTACTTGCTCGATCGCACGACATAGTTGAACAGGAATGTAACCTTGAATGATTAAAACCGGTTCATCCTTAATAAATCTGAGACGTTTTAAATAGAATACAGGCGCTCGTGATGCAATACGAAGCTTTTCCGCCACCTTTACAGGAGCAGCCATAATACGTTTTTCGAGTACCCTGGTAGCATGGGGGATTCCTTTCTGCCTCATCTCTTCAGCAAAGCCCTTCAGCGTTCCAATAAACTTCGATTTTTCAGGTAGTGTGTTCACAAATGTTCCCTTCGCCTTGATGCGGCGAAGGTATCCATCATTTACCATCTGCAAAACTGCCTGGCGTACAGTGGCTCTACTCAAGTTATAGGTACTCATCAATTCCATCTCTGTCGGTATGGAATCACCTGGATTCAAATCTCCGCTGTCAATGGAGTGTTTTATCTCCTGCATCAACTGGTAATAGAGAGGTATGGGGGTATTCCTATCGATCATTCAATTCCCGTAAGAATTTCTAACTCTTGCGTATGTTAGAATGTACGTACAAAAACATTTTTATCATTATAGAAAGTATTTGTCAAGATTTATTCAGAAATATATTCAGGAAAAAGTCAATTCTATCACAGGTACACCTGCTTTCTCATCCATTTTACTTGACCTGAGATTTTTCAGCAAATCATCCTAAAGGGAAAACTGTGGAAATTGTTCTCGACCTCATCTCTAAACGAGGCAAAAAGACCTGCATCATGGGAAACCATGAGATAGTTTTTCAGCCGTAAACCCTCTGCAGCGCCATCTGCCAGTATTCGACGCTCTTTTTCAGATTATCAACTGCACTTTCATCGGGGATTGCATGGGCTGCATAGAAGAACTCGAAGACAATAACGACCTTATCAACACCTGCCTTCTCAATAGTTTCGAACACCTTTTCAGGGACTATCACGCCCAGTTTATTATACTCTTCAGTGAACGGCCAGTGTCGACTCGTCTTTCCATCGGTCTGCTGCATATGAATGTAGGGAGAGATATGAACGAGTTCTCTGAGCCAAGCGTAAGGATCCCGATCGCGTGGATCGGAGGAGCGTAGATAGCCGTGGCCGACATCGAGGCAGAGCCTGACCGGAACATGGGAGGAGCGGTTCACCCGCTCTATGACATCCTTTGTTTCCTCAATTGTGCAGGGTATCTCCCTCGGAATTGACATGGGTTCCCATAAAAAATATATCTGCCCCTCCTCTTTTGCAACAGAGGTAAGGTAGGTTATCTCATCGAGTAATACTTCTGTAAGATAGCTTCGCCTGACAGGATTTTCCTGATCCTTCTGGCTCAAGGTACCCAAATATATCCCTGATGCCTCAACGCCCAGTAAACTGCCGGCCCTGACCATTTTCTCAAACCACCGAAGATAGCACCTGCGCAAGCCCGGATCTGGATCGAGGAGACAATTGAATTTGTGCACTGCCTCACCAGTTATTGCCGTGTCAATGACGATACCCATCTCATCGGCAAGTCTCTTGATATTTCTGCACTTTCCCTTAAAGACCTCATCCTCAATGATCACCGGATCGAGTAGATCGTAGCAAAACTGGACGCGATCTAAGCTAAGCTCATCCCTGACAACCCGAAGCCACTCCTCAGGTTCTGGAAACCGACCTATTGCAAAACAGTTATTTACCCCGAGATGAATTTCAGCCATAGGTCAAAACCTCCAAACAGGTTAAAGTCTCTGAGCATCAATGGAGTCGAGCCATTGCGAATCGTCATCCTACCCTTATCCGAGGGGATTTTCAGTATCTTTCATACTTTCAACTATTCGACCAATAGCCTGCAGGTGGGATGTATCGTTCATGAGGAACAATTTCGTTCCCCTTTCTGTATATTTGAAGACATTGACCGCACCGTTGTCCTGCTTGACCTTCCAGAAATGAGAGTTTCCCACGCCAAGAACTGCACATAGCAACACCTTATTCGTCAAACCATGAGAGACAATTACGACGATCCCCCCACGGTGCTCTAAAAAAATAGTTTTCAATCCTCGAGTTATTCTCCCCCTTACATCTTCAAGGGTCTCAGCCCCCGGTATTCTGACCTTATGGGGGCTTTCCTCCCACACTCTATATATTTCGGGATAACGCTGTCTAGCCTCTTCTCGCTTGAGTCCCTGCCATTTGCCGAAATTTATGTCTGTGAACTCTTCACGAAGATCAACGCTTAGATCGTGGAACGAAGCGATCAGCTCTGCTGTTTTTGCCGCTCTTGAAAGGGGGCTTGAGTATACAGCATCGAGCTTTACTCCTGCGAGCCGCCTGCCAATGTTCTGTGCCTGCTCTAATCCCTCTCTATTCAGCTCGACATCTAAACTGCCCCTGAAGATCCCCTCCTCGTTCCAATCGGTTTGTCCATGGCGGACCAGAATTACCCTCATTTTACCCGAGTATCCTTCGAGATCACAGATATAGAGCACAATAGAAGAGATAGTGATTGTTACTTTACAGACCAGGGTTCACGAATACCTTGAGCCCTCTCTTCTCCTCTGCGCTTTGCAAAGCTTCATGGAAGTCTGTTAGTCCATACTGCAAGCTCACATACTCTCTTGCACGGATCCTGCCAGAGGCGATCATATCGAGCGCTATTTTACAGTGCCGGTTTGATCCGCCATGTGTTCCTGTCACAAAGAACTCTTTGTAGTGCACGAGGTTCGAATCGAACTGAATGGACTTACTTCCCTTCGGCAGTCCGCCAAAAAGATTCACATTCCCCCGCTTGGCCACCATCTTGATAGCCTGTTCCTGCGCCTCACCAGAAGCACAGGCAACGATGACCGCATCGGCACCTCTCCCATCGGTCTCCTCCATTACCCTCTCAACAGCATCTATTTCTGAAGAGTTGACAAAAACATCGGCACCTGTAAAGGCAGCCTGCTCTAACCTCCGGGGTGAGCGCTGAACGAGGATGGTTTTACTCGCCCCAAAGGCCCTGCTCACCTCCACATTGAGACAGCCCGCAGGACCTGCTCCTATTACAACGACCACATCCCCGGGTTTTATCGCTGAAAGCTCACCTGCGTTCACTGCACATGAAGCCGGATCAATCAATGCCGCCTCTTCATTGGAAACCTTTTCAGGAATTGGAAAGACACAACCCTGCTGAACTGCCTGGGCTGGAACCATAACATATCGAGCGAACCCTCCATCCCGGTGCACCCCTATAATCTGGAGATTATCACAGGCTGTCTGTAATCCCCGCCTGCAATAGTGGCATACCCCGCATGGAATATTCGGGTTGATCGTCACCCTTTTTCCTTCACTATATTCATCCCCATCTATTCGGGACCTGTCTATAGTGCCCGATAGCTCATGCCCGGGAATCAGCGGCAGCTGCGCAGCAGCATACCCATATCGATGCATTTTTACATCGGTGCCACAGATAGCACAGGTCTCAACTTTTATTACAATCCCTCCCTCCGGTGGTTGTGGTTGTGGTACTTCTCTCAGCTCAATGCTCTGCACACCGGTGAGAACGGCCGCCTTCATGCACCACCTCCTGGAAAAATCTCTACATTAAGGAGAAAATATGATTTTGTTGTAAATGATATCTCTTTTGTACATTTTTAAAAAAGTTTCTGCAATGGCTTTCAGAGGTATGCGGTGAGAGATGAGCGGTTTCGCGTGCAGTGAGCCCTTGGACATATACTGGAGAACAGTTTTCCATTCGTGGTCATGGGGTGAGAAATTGGAATTAACCGCTCCAAAGACCGTTAATTCCTTCCGGAATATTTTGGTGAAAACATCATCGGGGAATAAAACATCTGTATACGCCCTGCCAATGTGGACAATCCGCGCGCGTTTTCGTGCTGCCAGTAGAGCCTGGTGATGGGTATGAACCGAGCCGGCAGTCTCAATGAGGATATCGGCGCCGATTCCATCGGTCTCAGCCTTTATCCTTTCAACCACATCCTCTGTCTGTGCATTTATGGTTACATCTACACCGAGTTTCTCCATTACCTGCAGTTTCTCATCTACTATATCGGATGCGATTATTTTTTTTACACCCATGATCCTCGCCCATTGACAAACCAGCATACCAATAGGGCCGGCGCCAAGAACTGCAACAGTCTGGCCAGTCGCTACACCTCCCGCTCGCCTTATCGCATGGAGGGCTACTGCTGCCGGGTCAGTCATTGCTCCTTCTTCAAAATCAATATTTTCCGGAAGGGATACTAGATTTGCAGCCGGGACCTTGACAAACTCTGCGAAAGCTCCATCGGACCGGGAGCCGATATAATCATAGTCCTCGCAGAGGTTGTACTGTCCCTGCAGGCACCATTCACACTTCATGCAAGCTATCAGTGGAGCAGCGGTTACCCGGTCGCCCGCTTTAAAATCTTTAACCTCGCGACCAGTCTCAGATATTACGCCTGAAAATTCATGACCAGGAATACAGGGAAAATGGTAGGTGCCTTCTACCATGATGCGTTTCAAATCGGATCCGCAATTTCCCGCTGCCTTTACCTGAAGGAGCACATCCCCAAACCCTATTTCAGGAATTTCTGATTTCTCATACCGTAAATCCCCGGGCGAATGGAGAACGGCTGCCATCATCGTTCCCCTCATGGGAGACCTCCAATTATTATGCTGAGACCGAACGCACCACGGTCATCTTAACCCAACCTCTCTTTAAGTGCACGCAGTTTTCTCCCAGCGCTTTCCTCATCTGAATAAATATCAATATGATCCATGAACATGGTATTGTCGCCGTAGAAATCATAATACTCCCGCATATTCTCAACGCTGATACCGGTTACAACAGGCCAGGCTGGATTTTTCTGCCACTCTTTTCTGAGTATATGGAGGTACCCTGAAGTCTTTTGCTTTGCCGCTTCCGACTTTCCCCAGATACCTCCAACGTGGGAGAAATCGGCTCCGAGTAACCTGAAAAGCCCTGTAAAAACCTCATAACGGATGCTGAATGAGGGGCCGGAGCAGTATATGCCGTAACCTACTCGATGGGCATAGATCGGTGCATTAAAGTTTCTCCGTAAATAGTCTATTCCGGAAAGTCCTGTACAGAAAGGATCGATCATCAATGCACCGGCTCCTGATTGAATCGCAATCTCGGCCGCCTTGCCCAGGGTGGTAAAATCAGAGGTCACGTTGGCAGCGTAGAGCGCCCTTCTCCCCTTTTGTTGCTGCACCTTATCCAAGCTCTGTGCGATAGAGCTCACCCGCTCTTCAAGAGGGCAGAGACGGGAATTAACACATATTTCATCGTCCTTTATAAAATCGAACCCTGCCTTTGCGAGTATTTCCACTGTACTGGCAGACCGGGGAGGATCCAATCCCAGGTTTGGCTTTATGATCGACCCGAACAGCGGTCTCCTGTCCACCTCGATCAACTTTCGTACACCCTCTACCCCAAACTGAGGACCGCGGTAGTGATCGATAAAGGTTGGCGGCAAATCAACCTGTACAAGGGTTGCCTTTTTGATAAAATGAAAATTGAACACCTCCCCGGCAATCATGGGCCACAGATTTGTTATTCCACCGAGGCCAACGTCAAGATTATGGAGGGGGATGGCGTATGTCACCCCGTAGGATGAATCATCGAGCTGTTCGACGGATAGGGTTTCACCTTGAACCGATTCGTCGATAAAGGGCACCGAACCCTCGACCGGATCCATCCGTACACCTTCACGGGTCGAGACGTACTGTATACCGCTCGTCATCTCGGCTAAGAGGAGCTCGATCGCCCTCCTCGGGAACCTGGATGGATTCGGCACCGGCGACCT
>CAYFYU010000043.1:7005-10745 GCA_964347455.1 uncultured Spirochaetota bacterium
TTCGAGCTGAAAATCCAGATTGTAGGTGACAACAATGTTTTCACGTTCCATTTAGTTCAGCTATTTCTCTTTTCGTTTCTCTATGAGGGATATCAGATTATTAACCGCCTGCTCAACGAATTCGGGATCCTCTACCTTGTTGTCCATCTCAATGATCTTGATATTCGACCGGAGGTGATCCTTTATGTATTCAATAAACGCTTCGTCGCCCTCGGGATCGTAGAGTGGGGAACCTTCATAGCAGGAGCGGTCAAAACCCTTGCGAGGAATCATGAAGATCGCCTCATCCTTCGTATACTTCAGACGGTCCACTATCTCCTTGGCAGTGACGAGCATTTCATCCTTTTCCAACCGATATACGAAAATGATCGGGCTGTGATAGTAGTACTTGCGATGCAGATGCTCCTTTGGCCCTTTATGAGGCTCGCCGAGTATGAGACCGATATGCTCAACACCTGCTGGACAGATAACCTGTGGAAGACCGAGCTGCCCTGCAGTTTTGAGACGATCGGGACCTCCTGCATTCAACCCTCCGTAAATTTCGTTGGGGATTTCTACGAGAGCGTAGTCGAGAACTGCACCAATGATCCCGTCCTTCATCATCTGCTCCATTGCACGTCCGCCTGATCCAACTGCATGAAACACGATGACATCGTAACCCCTTTCTTTGAAAAGCTCGAGTGCCTTTATGGTGCCCCTAGTCGCCAGACCAATGTTGGTCATGCCAATGAGAGGTTTATCCCCTGTTCTGCTCTCTATTTTCACCTTCACGTTTGCCATGCCGCAGGCTGCACCGGCGGCGTTGGCAAGGATCTTACACATCACCGGGTTCAGGCCGAGAATATCACCGACGGAGAACATCATTGTTATGTCCTTGATGTCCACAAATGATGATACGTTTCCCGAGGCAATTGTTGAAACCATTACCTTTGGAAATCCGTATGGAAGGGTGCGCATAACCCGTGTGCAGAGCGAAGTTCCCTGGGTCCCACCGAGCCCCACGATGCCGTGCACTTTGTCTTTCTCGATGAGCTTCTTCATAATCGATGCTGCCCCGGCTCCCAGCACCTGATGAGCCTTGTCCTGGGTTGGATCCTTGAGAATTTCACTTAGCGGTGTACCTCCCGCCTCGGCAACCTCCTCACGGGTTATGTCCGCTTTTACCTGCGGTTTTCCCACAACACCCGTGTCGATTAAAAGCGGCGTTTCACCGCAGGCCTCAACCTGCTCACGCAGGTACCGCCCCTCGGGGCCCTTTGTATCCAAGGTTGCCAGTATAGCTATTGTTTTATTCATCTTTGTCCTCCTCTATCTCCTTTTTAATTTCAAATTGGCGAACTGCCCGGCTGTTTCAAGAATTGCCCTCTCAATGGGTATCCTTTCTGTTGCAGAGCCGGTCCAGATACCGTGACAGGATGTGTGGTCGAGGATGTATTGACCGTCCTCAGGGGTTTCCAGAGCCGCCCCGTGCGCAAGGAGCATGACATCCGGTTTAATCTTCTGAGCAATTTTGTTTGCCTCCTCTGTTCTCTTCGCCGTATCCTCAATTGTGTAGGGCGTATCGAATCCCATCAGGCCGCCCTTGGTTGTACCCGCATGAAAACAGAACGCATCGGGCATTGACCCCTTCATGATCTTTTCAGCATCTTCCAGATCAAAGGGCATTCCAAAGGTGATGAATCCCATCTCCTTAGCCAGTTTCAGCATTTCGATCTCACTTTCCAGGGTTATTCCTGCTTGCGTCAAGACCTGATACATGAGACTATCCTTCTCATAGTAACCGATGGATGGGCCCACGTGGGATATGCCTATGACACCCACCTTTTTCAGAAAATCGAGGACGAGGTACATGTCTCGCAGTGGGTCGTTGGCCTGCACACAGGTTAAAATTGCGGCTTCTCCCTTCAACGATGTTATAATATCGTGCGCCGTGTTATCCATGACCTGCTGATTGGAGTCGAGGATGGGCCACCACTGTGTCATTGTTCCCCAGCCGTTGTTTCTCAATCGTGCCCCGGAGAATGTAACGATAAAATCGGCTCCCGCCTTTTCAAGACATTTTGCAACGAGTCCTGTTCCGCATGCTGCAACAAAAATGGGCTTTCCACTTTTGATTTTCCTTTGAAGCTTTGCGAGAACCTCTTCTTTGGAAAATCTCTTTACTATCATATCACCCTCCTTCTTCAATTAGTTGCTACATTTATACAATTGATAGTGGATCGATCTCCTCTCCATCTTTCATAACACCCTCTATCTGTAAAAAATCTCTAGGGGTTGCAAAGACCAGTTTATTGTTCACCCTGAAGGGAATTCCATTTTCGAATTTTCTGGTTTTAACCGGTTCGGCGATTACCTTACAATCCTTTACGAAATACCTGTTTCCGTTCAGAATAAAATAAAATTTCCCGGGACGCATCTTGACCCTTCCAAACAGAACCTCAGCTGGTTGTCTGAAATCCAGCTCAAAATCTTTTTCATTTATCTCGTAGTTATAAAGATAGCGGGACATGTCCTGCGGCTTTCTGGGTAGTGATTTCGCATCGAGGTCGTGCAGCAGCCGTTCAACCAGTGGTGTGCTGGTATTCCATACTCGATCATAAACTTCATTGATCGTATCCCCCGGTCTCACCGGCACTCTCGTTTCATATATAATATCCCCAGTATCGATTCCTTCATCCAGATGGTGTACTACCATGCCAGTTTCTCTATCTCCGTACCAGATGGTCCAAAAACCCGGATGCATTCCTGCATGTCGGGGAAGCAGTGAGGTATGAAAATTGATGGCACCGAATGGTGGAATGGCAAGCAGCTCTTTCGTCAGGTAAAATTGGTAGCATATGATGATAAAGATATCGGGATTCAAACTCTTTAGTGCTTTAATGAAGTCGGGTTCTTTAGGCTTTTTTGGGCTATAGATCGGAATACCCAGTCGTGAAGCAACCTCATTTATGCCCTCATAGGGATCCTTCTCCGTGTGAACTGTCGAAATACTCCCTGGAGGCGCCTCGACGAATCCAACTATATTCGCCCGTAGTTTGATAAATTCAGCAAGATGCCGGCTCGTGAGTTCCTGTCCACGGGTACCCCAAAAAACAATTCTCGTTTTAAACATGGAACATTCCCCCCTGTTTGGCCACTTCACCTATCATCGATAGCTGGTACGACTTCTTTTAGATTGAACATTTTATTATGTTATAATGTACGTACAAATTAATTCGATTTCCTTTCTACCATCAGGGAATTATTTTGTCAAGCACAATTAAAGGAGGTTACTACCGATCAAACCTTCAACACTATCTTTCCCGTTGCATGTCCCTCCTGAATCATCCGATGCGCCTCCGCGGCAGCTTCCAGAGGGAAAGTATTGCTAACAACAATCGATAGTTTTCCATCGTCTATCAATCGAGCACCATCCTCAAGTATATGTCTGTGATGATCCTGAGTGTTCCCTAAATCATAGTACATGGGTGTCAGCATCAATTCAAAACTGATCCGTAAATTCCTGAGCCTTGCATTGACCCAGTCTGCATGCTTCGGGTCGGGGCTGAGAAGGGTAACCACAGTACCATAGAATCTAACACAATCGAATGTCTTGAAGAACGTCTCCCCTCCAACAAGGTCAATCGCCACATCAACCCCTCTCCCATCTGTCCATTCAAGGGTTTCCCGGACGAATTCACTCCTTGGATAGAGGATAACCTTGTCAGCACCGAGTTTCTCAACAACCTCCGCCTTCTGCT
>CAYFYU010000043.1:10755-12822 GCA_964347455.1 uncultured Spirochaetota bacterium
GCTCTGTGCTGACGGTCGTACACACCTCTGCACCGCTTGACTTCGCAAGCTGCACTGCGATATGGCCCACTCCTCCTGCGCCTGCATGTATCAACACAGCCTGTCCTTCACTCACGTTCCCATGATCAAATAGCGATTCCCAGGCGGATATAAGTGCACAGGGAACACCTGCAGCTTCTTCGAACGAGATCGTTGCGGGCTTCAGGGCTGCAAATCGTTCATCGATAACCGTATACTCCGCATAGTTGCCGGGAGCCTTACCCATTCCACCGTGTGCAAAATAAATACTGTCACCTGGGGCGAACCGTTTTACCTGTGAGCCGATCCTCTCGACAATGCCGGCACCATCGATGCCAAGAATTTGGGGCAGTTGGCTCGGGTACCAGGTACCCCTCCCCCTCTGCTTGGCATCGACCGGATTGAGCCCTGCAGCTTTAATCTTAACCAACATTTCTGTGGCCGACCGAACAGGAGGGATTGGAATATCCGCAAGTGTCAGCACCTCTGGTCCACCCACCGATGCCATCTGTATCGCTCTCATCCCCGTGCCTCTCACAGACATTCAACAATGGACTTATCTCTCATCGCCTCGTTCCCACATACGTAAAATATCACGATGTACTGCTTTCTCTCTTTCAAAACCACCGGGAAGTCTTAAACTCCCCACGCTTTCAAAAAAACGATTCCTCTTTTTCAGATTTCCCCTAAATCTCTCTCTGATTTCTGCACTCAAAAGTCCGATTCCAAAATGTTTTCTGAGAAGTGTATGACCGGTCATTATTCTTGCACCCCGCAAGAATTCCTCTTTTACCGGTATCATTGCATCAGCGAAGAAGTCATCGACGAATCGCTGGCCATGTTTGTTCATCTCAGTTCCCACAATGATTACCATATCCCTCGCCACCGCCTCTTCAACTATTTCATACAGCTTTGCCACCTTGATCTCTCTCTCATCTCTATCCACTATATTCCAGTTTCTATCCGGTATTATATTCAGGCAGGCTGCACCCTTCCCGATCATGAAATCGAGGGCAGCCGATCCATTCTGCTCACCCTCACACAGACCGTTGAGCCATGTGTGGGTGGGAACCGCACCGAGGTCACAAATCATTGAGATCATCTCCTCCAACTGCGGGAAACTTTTCGCATCGGGAAGACTGTATCCTGGACCACCTTGCTTCATGAGCTTTGAACGTATCAACATCTGAAGCTCAACCGGTCGATCGAGGAGCTTCTGTATAGTATCTCTTTTCATCCGCAATGCATCTGACCAGAATCGTGTCAATGAATCTCTTTGGGGATACATTTTCCTGCTCTTCTCATACAATGCAACCAACATATGTCTTTCCGTTGGGTTACCCGAAGGCGTAAGGGGTAGTACATCCTCCTCATAGTTTACGAAAACTTCACCAAAGTAGTGGTTGAGTTTATCAAGCATTGTCCTGTTTCTGCCCTGTGCGAGATGGTACATCTTTTGAAGCGTAACGTGGGAGCTGCGAAGCTCTGGTGTTCCAGATATAAAGCCCGAGCCCATGAAATAACAGATGCCAGGTTCCCCAGGTGAGTTGATCTCTCGGTCTTGCCACTCTGAGACAACGACTCTCGACTCCATCCCTGCAAGGCACCTGATTCCAAGCAGATCACAGCTTTCAAGAAATTCCTCCACCCCATCCAGCACGTCAAAATCAACGATTCCTGCTCCGTACAGGCCTCGCTTCTTTGATTCCCAGGCATAGGCTGTGGGGGAATAACCGTATGCATTGAATGAAAAAAAAGTATGGCAGTGTAAATTTACCAAGGCGAGCTCCGGGACTACTGAAACCTGTCCCGAACAGAGCATCTTATAGAGGTTCTGGAGAGAATCTCGTCGGGAATCCCGGTTAAAGCTTCCGAGCTCCATCTCATATTCAAGGGTATTCATGGTAGCACTTTTAAGTGGTCTTCAGTCCGAGCTCTTGTAATCGAGGGGTACTTTCTTTTTGCTCATGCTCACCCCATTTGGCACGATGCAGATCATACCGAAGGGTCCCTCGCCCTCATGGAAAAACTGATGCTCCTCGTTCGGCT
>CAYFYU010000043.1:12832-21563 GCA_964347455.1 uncultured Spirochaetota bacterium
CTACCAGAAACGCATCATTGTGCCGAAGAGAAAACTCCTTTCCATTCAGCACGAGCCTGCCTGTCCCCCGTACGATGAAAACTTCATGCTCGTAGTTGTGTCGATCCAATGAGGTCTTTCCGCCTCTGTTGAGCTCAAAGTAGCGCATCTCAAAATTCGGTGCACCAAACTCCTGTACAATCAGGTATCGTATCGATACAGCCTTCATATACAATCTATTGACACTTTCAGATGGTATTTCATCAATGTTAATCTTGTGCATATTCCCTCCACATCGTTTCTCTGGTTTCGATTATGAAAAAGCTCTATCACCGCAACATCTATCAAATAGAGTTTTACCGGTCGCCGTTTTCAGGTTCTCATCTATCGCCTGCTGCACCTCATCCTTTTTCAATGTAATGTTGCCCTCCTGAACGTTGACGAGAAAATCTGCTTCCCAGATTATCTGAAAATCGATACCATCAACCTTTTCCTGGGTATGATGGTTGCCAACTATATAACAAACACGCTCCGTAATATCGGGCCGTATACCGATCTCGGTCATTAATTTCCTGGCCACGGCTGGACCCTCTTTTTCCTGATACTCCGACTCCATTGACGAGTATTTTCGAACAGCCTCTGGTATGCCTATATCGTGGAATATACATCCGAGAGTAACTATACTGTTTATGAAGAGATCATCCATGTTTTCACCATTACAGATCTCTTCTCCATGTGATAGTACCTTCAGAGTATGGTCAACAAACCTCACATCTTTGAAATAGCTCTTCATAATCTCTATCGCCTCCTGCTTCTTCATCACTACCTCCCGATCTACTGATCTCTGAATACCTCGAGCATGGCTTCTATATTTTCGCTTGGAATATCATTGGGCATATCGTGACTGGGTGCCACTATATACCCTCCATGGGTGCGGGCAAGTTTCAGGCGGTGCTTCACCTCCTGGCGAACCTCGGCAGAACTCCCGAAGGGAAGGGTGTGCTGAATGCTCAATCCCCCATGAAAGGCGAGCCTGCCAGCGTATCTATCGATAATCTCCTCGATACGCATGGCCTCAGGTTGAAAAGGGTTGAATACATTCACGCCAATTTCAATCAGATCATCGAGAATGGCTGTAATGTCACCGCAGGTGTGTATAAAAACGTCGTACCCCAGTCGATGTGCTTCGGAATACATCCTGCCAACATAGGGTTTGATAAACTCACGCCATGTATCAGGGCTCATCAGGAGGCTGCGCTGGCTACCCCAATCATCGCTGAATCGAATGCCATCAATGGAAAAATCCGCTACCCTCCCGATCATTTCGAGGTTGAGCTCGGTGATCATATGGAACAATTCATGAACGAAATCTGGATTCTCCTTAAAATCGATAAAGAGATTTTCCATCCCCCGCAACGACCACGCTCTCTCAAAGAGACAGCGGGAGAATTTAACAAGGACGTAACGTTGAGGATTTGCCTCGATAAGGGGCCCAAAATGCTCGTAACGTTCTGGTGCAAATGGCTCGGGTATTTTCAGTTTACTGAGATTCATATCCTCAAGCAGCCTGTTAATCGGATTCCCGATGTCCTTATCAATGCTTCTGTCCCACAACACCCCCCATTCATCGATCCAAATATCCGGCTCAATTTCACGTACACTGTTTACCGCTTCCACCCGAACATAGCTGAGATGGTTTCCAAAAAATTCGTTGAGGGTATTGTACTGAAAAATATTTTTCCCCAACACATTGCAGGATCTTTCCTCAAGCCCAAAGGTCTTCATAATTCTCTTCGCCATATCCGCCGTACAATCGATCTGCCATGGCACCCTGTCAACCTCTCTGAAGTGTATACAGTTTTTAACACGTTCCTTCTCAGTCACTTATATCTTCCTCTCGTGATCTCATCCGATTCTGCAATACAGTTGATTGGAAAGGAATTGAATCTGCCTTGAATCGTAGATTGACTAATGAAGAGTTAGCTACCAAATATTCTTTTATCTATTGCCTTTATGTTCTTTAAACCTTCACCTGCGAGAGCTTCGGCACTTGGGGCATGCTTTCTCCAGATAGCGGTAAGTCGGGCAATATCCTCGATATCTGGTGTAAAGGACTCAATGGTAATCCAGCCCTGATAATCGATGTCCTTCAATGCCCTGTATACCTCTTCCCACGGCACCAGACCTGTTCCGGGAATACCCCGTTCATTTTCACAGGCATGAAAGTAACCGAGGTACTCTCCCGTGTCTACAATTGCTCTGTAAAAATTCTTCTCCTCCCTGATCATATGGTAGGCGTCAAGATGAACCTTAACATTCGGTTCTCCCACATCCTTGCAGAACTGCACGGAATCAGCGGCAGTATTGAGAAAATAGGTCTCGAAACGATTTACCGCCTCAACGCAAAGCGTGATCCCCTTATCCTTTGCATATTTCGCCGCCTCTTTGAAATTTTCCACCGACCATTCCCATTCCTGTTCAGTTCTCGAAGTTCCAGTAAAATATCCCCATGCAGCATAGTTGACTCCGCCAATACCGCATCTACCACCTGATATTTCAGAGGCCGCATCGATACACTGTTTTAAAAATAATTGACCCTTTTTTCTCACCTCAGGATTCTTTGAAATAATATTGGTGTCTTCACTGAGGACGATGGCGAAATTGATCTCCATATCGTTTTCCTTTAGGGCCTTTCGGATCGACTCCACAGGAATCTGGTCAGGATGATTGAGTAGTATCTCAACACCATCAAACCCCAACTCCTTCGCATGAGCAATCTGTGGCACATCTCTCTTCGTAAAATTCCCCGTCCACAGCAGCATCTGCAACCCGTATTTATGCATATCTAACCTCCCGAATTATTGTGTACAGATTCTGAACTATAGTTCAAACCACTTTGAAGTAAGGTGTATTGGCTGGAGCATCCCACAGCCTCTTAATCGCGTTGTCGGCCTTGCACATTGAGAGTGAAAACCCTGCCATTTCCTGAGTTGTTATGATATTTCCTACGAGCGGTCTATGCGGTCTCATTCCCCCTTTGTTCAGAATATCTTCAAGCCTATTATAGAGTAAAAACATCTCCATGAGTGTTGTCGAACCGCAGCCGTTTACAATAACAAGAAGGTCATCGCCCTTCTTGAACTCTCCGTCCGTGATAATTTTATCAGCAACAATATCCATGATCTCATTGGCTGTCACCATCTTCATTGGACCTTCCGGACCAGCCTCCCCATGAACCCCAGGTCCAACTATCAGTTCGTCCTCGGCAAGAGTGAAGAGAAGCTGCCCAGTCGTTGGTATCGTACACGGTCTTAAGGCCACGGCAAGTGTTTTCGTACCTGCGGTCACCTTTTTTACCTGAGAAATAATTTCATCTCTGCTCTTTCCCTCTTCTGCAAGAGCTCCTGCAACCTTGAAACTAAAAGTCATACCAGCCATTCCTCTTCTCTTTTCTTCTTCGCCCTTTGGAGCACTCGCAATATCATCGTAGAGAAGCACACTTTCAACGTCGATACCCTCCTCCCGTGCCATGTCAACTGCAAGACCGTTATTTATAACATCACCCTCATGATTGGCTACGAGTACCAATACAGGTGTGTTGCCGCTCATCTCCCACGCAATTTTTATACCTTCATATATTCGATCTCCTCCTGCACAGGCAAATATACCACCAGGGACCTCAACATCGTGCATCCCATAGCCCATCATTCCATTGAGACCTGGCTCGTGCCCACTTCCCTGACCAAAAACTATCTGAACCTTCCCCTTCTCCTTCGGTTTCTTTCGAATAATGATCCCGTCACCAACCATCTGTAACATGTCACTGTGCGCCCTAACCAGTCCAATATTGAGCTCACGGGCAAGATCTTCCGGATTGTTGATGAATTTCTTCATTACCATGGTTGTTCCCCCTATCGATACAATTTAGTAATCTGAGACTACATTAGACAAAATCCGAGGTATTTCAGTCTATCATTACAATTAAAAATTTCAATAAAAATAGCCGCAGGGGCTGTCAAGTACTGATCATGAACGAGAATTACACGTTGCTGCACTTAAAATGAGTTTTTCCGCAGCCTCTTCATTTCATGATATGCCCCAATTATCCTCATCCCCAGGTCGCTTGCCGGTTCCACCTTGCAGATCTCAAGTATGGTTTTCTCAATACCCCATCGTTTTATCTTCTCCTGCAGAGATACAGCCTCCGGATCACCGGAATGGTCGTAGCAGAGGGCAGCTCCGCAGATTCGTGTTACATTCTCAGGCATAATACACTGGGAGATGCAGAGCCGTGCGCTCCCGATTAGTCGGTCATCGGGACCCAGTTTCCTCTCCGGATCTCGACCTACTCTGTATACAGTGTCCATGATAAGAGGATTGCTGAATCGGACATCCACATCATGTCTCACCTCATGGAGCTCCTGGGTGGTTATATCTTCAGGGTAGAGGTTTAAAAGGGCTCGAGTGGTCTCATCGAGTGCATGCTGAAATATTTCAATAAGATGGTCGTCTCGAAAAGGTTCGTGAACATAGTTGTACCCCTTCAGATATCCAAGATATGCAAGTGCAGCATGACCCATATTGTAGACAAAGAGTTTCTTCTCCACCTCAGCCCTGAAATTCTCTACGGCTCTGATGCCCTCAATCTTGGGTTGTACTGCCCGTGCAGCATTTCCATCATAGGGAAGCTTATGGTAGGAGTCTGCAACGACGAAGAGTGGATCGTCCAACCCCCAACGATCACCGGCAGTCGGGACCATTCTGGCAACAACGGTACCAACAAAGCCTATATTTTGTTCTGTCCATCGCCGTACTGAAATTGTGTTCAGTTTACTGAACACCGCTTCCTTAAGCAGATTCGAAGCGTTCAGGAGGTTCTCGCATAGATAAATATCAATAGAGTTTTTCTCTTTTCTATACCTCTTTTCAATTCCAGCAGCGAGTGGAACAGCAATGGCACCTAGATTCTTAACACCCACTGCAGTTCCAATTATTTCTGCCTCCAGTATAGCCTCTGCAACTGCATCGATGTCCTGGGAAGAGATTGCCCCCACGCCATCGATCAACAGATCGATCTCTCTCTTTGTATACGCATCGAGAAGCTTGAGAGGATATCGCTTTTTCTGGTTCAATGTGTGAACAAGAGGTTCTGATGTTTCGATGAATACGGTGCTGTATCCCGCCTCCCAGAATAGCTGGCCCATGAATCCGCGGCCCATATTTCCAGCTCCGAATTGCACGGCAAGCTTCATCAGTTATGCCTCGCATCATCGAATAAGAGGGTAGATAAGGATTAAAAAAATTCGTCGCCATTGATGACTCTGATAATCCTAGCCCTCCCCTCTACTTCATCGAGACCGTCGATCTTTTTGACAGCTTTGATAATATTGGCCTCGAGAGCTTCATGGGTCATCATAACCAGAGGAACATGCTCGTATTTCTCTTCGGTTTCCTTCTGTATAACAGAAGCTATGCTGATGGTATTCTCCCCGAGTATTCCGGCGATCTTTGAGAGGATGCCCGGTTTATCGAGGGCTTGAAAACGGAGGTAGTAGCGGGATCTGCTGCGTTCAAAAGGGAGCTGAGGCAGCTTCTGAAAAAACGAGTAGCTCGAGGGGTTGTACTCGTCCTTGTTCGCGATACGACGGGCAATATCGATAATATCAGCCACAACCCCACTCGCCGTGGGATGTGCGCCTGCGCCTTTTCCATAATACATCGACTTTCCAAGAAAATCTGAATATACCATGACTGCGTTGTCTTCCCAGCTTATTGCTGCGAGGGGATTTTCCTTCGGCAACAGGGTAGGGTGTACTTTTACAAGAACGCCCTCCTCAGAACGTTCCGCAATGGCAAGAAGTTTGAGCACAAAACCAAGCTCATTGGCATACTCCATATCGCGCTCTTCGATATTTTCTATACCCTCAACGTAAACCCTTGATATATCTATGTTTGTATTGAAGGCCAAAGAGGCCAGAATGACGATCTTGTGCCGTGCATCTCCACCTGACACATCGAGAGAGGGATCCGCTTCGGCAAATCCCATCTCCTGTGCTATACGAAGCGCATTGTCAAAATCCAGCCCCTCCCGCGTCATCTTGGTAAGAATGAAGTTTGTGGTCCCATTCAATATTCCCATAATACGGTGAATAACATTGCCAACCAGAGCCTCTCTGATGGTTTTGATAATGGGAATACCTCCTCCGACTGCACCTTCATAGCCAAGATCGACCTTGTTTTGAAGGACCGCCTTGAAAATTTCCGAACCATGCTCTGCTAGCAGAGCTTTGTTTGCCGTAACAACACTTTTGCCCCGTTTTAGTGTTTGAAGCATGAGCTTTTTTGCTTCAGTTGTTCCACCGATAAGCTGTACGACAATATCAATGCCAGGATCTTCGATTAAAGAGGAAGGGGATGTGGAAAACACAGAACTGGAGATTCCGAGCAGTTTTTTCCTCGTTGAATCAAGATCGACAGCCCTGTGTAATTGTAATCTAATTCCGGATTTTGAGGCTATGAGGTCGGCGTTTTTCTGCAGGAGCTCATACACCCCTGACCCGACAATACCGAGACCGATCATGCCTATTTTCACCGTTTTCATTGCGACAATCCTAAATATCCTGGCGCAGATTCACTTCCATCCATCAATCATTCAGAAAGTCCTGGATATATGCTTTCACCTCATCGTAATCGTGAAATACCCGATACTGTGGAAATTCCTGCACTACGTTTTCGGGAGGTCGAAAGAGAATACCAAGGTCAGCTTCGGCGAGCATCGTTGTATCATTGTAGGAATCACCCATTGCGATTACCCTGAATCCGATCTCCTTGAACGCTTTTGCTGCCTTTCGTTTCCCGTCACGTATACGGAGATGATAGTTCGTAATTCTATTATCCAGATTGGTTTCAATGGAATTACAGAAAAGAGTTGGATAATCAAGCTTTTTCATGAGTGGAAGAGCGAATTCATAGTAGGTATCTGAAAGAATAATCGGTACGACCTCTGACCTCAGCCAGTTGAGAAATTCATCAGCGCCCGGGAGGGGTTCCATGGTCTCTATAACCCTCTGAATGTCCTGAAGCGTAAGACCGTTTTGATTTAAAATGCCGATACGCATCTGCATGAGTTCGTCGTAATCTGAAATATCTCTCGTGGTTAGACGAAGCTTCTCAATGCCCGTCTTCTCTGCAACGGCTATCCACACTTCGGGTACGAGAACGCCTTCAAGATCCATTGCAACAACGGTTGGTTTTCTATACATTCTCAGAACCTCTGAAATGGTCACCAAAAAAATATCATGCCTGCCTAAAAGTGAAATTTTCCGTCATCGGCAGGAGAGGATTAAAGATGAATGGAAATATATAGTAGGGCATGTATATCGTCAACGATTATGAAAATGAGGCGGTCAGAACTGCACCTGCATCTCCGAAAAGATTACTTAGTCAGATAGAATTCGACCCTGCGGTTTCGTGCTCGTCCTGACTCTGTTTCATTATCGTCGATCGGTTGTGCTTCACCCCGTCCCTCGGTGGTCAGCCTTTCCTTGGCTACATCATTGGCAACCAGATACTTGTACACGGAAAATGCACGCCTCTCGGAGAGTTTCTGGTTGTACTCATCGGATCCGACCGAATCGGTGTGGCCAACGACCTTCACCTTGTAAGCAGGGAATTTTTCCAATATTTGAATGAGACGATCGAGAATTACAAAGCTCTGGGGTAAGAGATCTGATTTATCGAATTCGAATTCAATACTGTTGATCATAATTTTCAGACCTTCAGCTGTTTTTATCACAAGAATATCGGTACTGTATTCTCGCTGCACCTGTATTTCGTTACGGTACCTGTCGGTTGCCCTAAGCTGTGCAGTATAACTACTCGCCGAATCAACCAGCACCTCCCAGCGATTTCCCGATCTCCTGTAAGTATAGGCATCGGGTGCAGTAAATCCATATGGCATCAACACGGGATCCGAATAACCATCCCAATTAATTGTTTGCTTGACTTTGCCTTCCCCCGAAAATTGCTTGAAGGGTGCTGAATAATCAATCCTGTCATCCCATACTCTGTAATGGATGACCTCCCAGCTGGTCACACCGTTACGGTCATCCACTTCAACATTGATGTACATCGTGTCTGACTCACCATCGTTATCTGGAGAAAAGAGCTGAGGGGAAATGACGAATCTGTATGCTGGCGGAGTAGTATCAACAATGATAGTTCCGGTTTCACTCATGGGGTGATTACCGGTACTGTAGAGTAGACCCAGAGCAAAGGCATATTCACCATCAGGTACAATGTTTCCAGCATCATCGGTGCCATCCCAGCTAATTTTGTCAGGAGGTATACCGGAGGACTCGAATACACGCACCCGCTGCCCCTGATTATTGACCAGTATCAATCTCCATGCTTCGAGATTCGCAACGGAAGATATAATCGATTTCAATTCCACACTTTCAAAATAACCATCATTGTTCGGTGATATCCCCACTTCGGATGAAGTAAGGCCCACCGTTTCATAGGAGGTGGTGAGCACTATATTGCTTATCGTTTGAGAGTCACTGTTTCCAGCGGCATCCTGCCCGCTTATCGTATAGCTGTACTGTCCCTCGGGGAGTGGAACACCCTGCGCGGTTCGGCCATCCCAGACAATCTCGACGGGAGGATTCCCCTTCCACTCGAAACGCCTCACCACGTTTCTTGAAAAATCCGCTATCTCACCGATGTACGGATCATCTGCCTCTCCACGGAT
>CAYFYU010000043.1:21573-30886 GCA_964347455.1 uncultured Spirochaetota bacterium
GGTAAATTGTGAGTGTCTCCTTTGCACCGTCGTCATTGGGTGAAATATTCAGTTCCTCAACCACAATCTCAATCACAGGTGGCAGCGTATCGAGCTTCACATCTTTTGGCTTTGAAATAGGGTTATTACCCGTATCGTAGAGCATGGTCAGAGTGGTCGTATATATTCCGTTTGAAACAACCGTTCCTGCATCATTCTGACCATCCCAGACGACCTCGCGTGGAAGATCAAGCCCCATGTTCTTGTCGTTGAAGGATCGAACCAACCTCCCATCCCTGTCCCTGATCTCAAATTTCCACTCGATGACACCCTCTTTGGATGTCGTATTCAGGGCAAATGCTACGGTATCCTTTGTTCCATCCCCTTCAGGTGAAAATACGAAAAAGTTAGGCTCCACCGAGACCTCCTCAAAGCCGGTTGCAAGCTTAATGGGTCCAATCTCAACGGTCTTGAAATTCCCTACACTGTCTTTCCCGGTTATTCGATAGGTATAGACCCCCTCAACTGGCTGAGTGTTGTTATCGCCCATTCCATCCCAAACCACCGTTTCAGGTGGGACACTACCGTACGCAAAGGTCTTGAATATTGCGCCCGCTTGATTGAGGATCTTCGCCTCAAACACATCACCTTCATCAGATACGATTTCATGCACGATGCTCATCGTATCCTTGACACCGTCACCGTTTGGTGAGAATGCGGTTATATTCGTCGAAAGGCTTATTTCTGGAGAGGTATTATCCACTCTTACAAATTTAAAGAAGGCTTCTGGGTGATTACCTGTATCGTAGAGTAGACGAAATCGTGCCGAATACAGGCCGTCGGGAAGAACTCTCCCGTTCATGTCCTTCCCATCAAAGCTGATTGTATCGGAAAAATCTCTTTCTCCTCCATATTCTCTCACGACGTCATTATTCTGATCGAGTATTGCCAGTTCCCAGCTAATAAGTCCCTCCTTGCTGCTGGAAAAGAGTTTAATGTCATTGATATCGGCGTAACCGTCTCCGTTTGGTGAAAAAGCCCTCAGGGTTGGCGACGCTGATATCTTTTCATACTCAGTTTTGACAATCATCCCCTCAACCGCAGAGAAAGTCCTATTCCCTCCGTTATCAAAGGCAGTAATGGCAAACGTATACAGTCCCTCGTCAACCACTGCACCAGACTGGTTTCGCCCATCCCATACAAACCTATCATCCACAACACCCTCACGGCTCTCCTGGAATACGATATTGCCATCTTTATCAGTTATAGTCGTTTCAACACGGTCATCGGATTCTATATTCGCACTATTGATGATGATGGTAAGCGTGTCCTTTGCGCCATCATTGTTTGGAGAAAAAAGCAGCTTATCGGCGGCTGCTTCCACTATCGGAACCACCGTGTCAATGATTAGGTCTCCCCTCGGGGTAACGGTCTTATTGTTGTTTTCGTCCCAAACAGTAAGGGTGTAGTAATACTCTCCATCGGGAACAATATTTCCTTCTGCATCTTCACCATCCCATTCGATGAAGTCCGGTATCTCAACCTCCTGCTTCTTTGAAAATATGCGGTTGAAATATTTTCCAAGGGTCATTTTCCGTATCTTTCGCACATCCTGCGCTTCAAAGTTCTTGACCGGTTTGCCCTCCTTATCCGAGATGACGAGTTCCCACCCGAATACCATAGTGTTATCCTTAATATCCATGTCGAGCTTCGCTCGGTCACTCACCCCATCATGGTTTGGAGAAAAGTAGAGATCCTCAGCCATAATAAGTGCCTGAGGTGGCTTCTTATCATAGGTACCGAACGCAACGCTTATCCCCGCGTTGTGCACATAATCATCCTTTTCAAAGAAGTCGGTCTGTACCAGAGAATAGGATAGCTGCACATCTGTATCCCGTATATCGAGATACAGATCGGCTCCAATTGAAGGGTAGAGTATATCTTCGACTCCGAAATTGAGCCCGGCTTTGAGATTGAATATATCGAAAAAGATATTCTCGAGCCCGACACCATAGTAAAGGTTTAACTGATTGAATCCAAGCCCGACATGACCGTTCAGTTTTGCCCGGTAGAAACCCTGTCTGACAAGCTCCGCCTGCCCCCCAAAATCGACCATTATAGGTGCAAATGTGTCGAACCCACTGTAACTTATGTTTTTACCCAGGTTTCTGAATGCCAGTCCGAGCGAATGATCGTAAAATCCGAATCCCGTTCCATCGACACTTTTCTGATAAATGGTCCCTAGATCTAGTGAGGCCATCAGCTCCCGTTCTGGACCCCCACTGGCATAACCTGCATTGACCGCTGCGCCGAAAAACCACTCCTCGCTAATTTCCTTTGAAAAGGTAGCTTTAGCCCAAAATATATCACCAGCCGTAACTCCAGAAGGAGATGTGAGGGTGAGAACATTCGCCGAAATGACTCCTATATTCGCGGGAAAACTGGTCCTAAAATTGAGTAAAAAATTGTCTCCTCCGAAGCCACCCAGAGAGAGATCTGTGGTAATTCTCTTGGTATCGGCATAGGCCGCTGGATTGTAGAGGTTGGCTTCCATTCTCATGAAATCCGCAACTCCGCTCCCCCCCAATGGAAAATAGCTGATACCATTTCCGAGGAAGAAGTATTGAGAGCCAGGGATCTGATCGGCAAGTCCACAGAATCCAGGTATAAGAATGATAAAAATAGCGATATAGTACCATGATTTCTTCATCTTCCCACTCCATATTCAGTGGAATAGTATGGGGTGTAGCTTGTTTTGTGTCCCCAATAGACTTATGTATCGAGATACGGAAAGGAAAAAAGAATATAGGGGTACACGAATTTTTGTACTTAACTGGATAGGAAAGGGCCACTATCGCACCATCAGGCCAGCATCCCAAAGGTAGTAGAGTTCAAACGGTTGTAATTGTGTGGTTCGTAAAACCCTTTCCTCAATAATAGAGCCTGGAAGGTTAACCATAACCCTTCCGATGATATCTTTGATATTTCTCTCCCGCTCATATTCCACGATAAGGGGTCCCTCAATTCCCGCTTTGTCGGAAAGAATCTTAACCGCATCCTCGAAATAACCGATTTGGTCAATAAGCCCTGCCTTTAGTGCCTCTTCTGCAATGTAGATTTTTCCGTCTGCGATTTTACGAACTTCATCGATATCAAGACTCTCTCTTCCCAGGGCTACCGCTTCTATGAAGCGGTCAAGCATACGGTCTACAATTGACTGCATCCATGCAATTTCTCCCTGATCAACCGGCTTGAAGGGGGAGATGGTATCTTTGTGCTCCGAGGTCTTTATCGCTACGTATTCGACCCCATATTTTTCCATGAGACCAGTTACATTGAAACCGTACATGATAACACCAATACTCCCCGTAATAGCTGTAGGATAGGCAATAATAACGTCCGACGCTGCTGCAATATAGTATGCCCCAGATGCTGCAACCTGTTTCATGAGTGTAACAACAGGCAGTCCAGTTTCCTCTTTGAATCTCATGATATAGTTGAACAGCACATCACTCGCAGTAACACCACCACCCGGACTGTCGATAACCAGTAGTATTCCCTTAATGTAGTCGTCCTCCCGGATCAGATTGAACCTGTTGCGCACAGCACTCAGAGGGCTTTCCCTGTATCCAAAAAACCCGTCCTGCTGATCATACTCTGTTATGATGCCGTTTATATAGACAACCGCCACTTCATCAGAGCCCTCTCCTCCAGGAATCGATCTGTTCCATTCGCTGTATATCTTTTTATAACCCCTGTAGGAACGATCCCCGCCAGCAACGGACGCACCCATGACAATGAGAATAATCACAAAAAAGAGACTGATGAAGAGGCTTACCGTAAAGATGCCCACAGCAACTACCTTTACCAGAAAGGTTACCACTGGGCTCTGGACAAAGCTCTTTTCCTTTTTTGGACTCCCTCCCATTTCTTCAGACATATCTCAACTCCACTTCTCATCTATGATATGACATAGCCAGCTCCATGTCAAATTGATCTTCTGCTATTTATTATTTTGTTGTTTGTAATATATTACAGTGTGGTTGATAAAGTGTTTTTATGCGGTATCAGCGCTTCAGTTACTCCACCCTGACGCCCTTCCAGAAGGCAACGTAGTTTTTTAGGTGCTTCGCAGCATCTCTCGGCTCGGGATAATACCAGGCGGCATCCTCATTCACCTTACCTTTGACGACGATATGGTAGTAGTTAGCAAGCCCTTTCCAGGGGCAGGTCGAATGAGTGTCGCTCTGTTTCAAGTACTGTCGGTTCACCCCTTCGGGAGGAAAGTAAACATTACCCTCAACGAACTGAACGTTGTCGCTTTCAGCAAGAACAGCATCATTCCAGATCGCCTTGGCCATCTTGTTCTCATGTACCCCCTGTAACTAGAAACATTAAACGCTCAAGTATCAGTTGTCAATGCTCTAAATAGAGTAAAAATCCCACCCTATCTATAACTGGCTATGTTTTTTGTACAGCCTGTTGTGCATTGGGCACTGTGTCCAGTGGCTTCACCCTATACCATACCTTGATAACCTTTCCATCTTCATCGATGAGAAAAGATGAACGGTTTATTCCCATGTATTTTTTACCGTACATACTTTTCTCTCCCCAGACACCAAACTTTTCTGCTACACGGTGATCGGGATCGGCCAGCAACGAAAATCCAAGATTATACTTATCGTCAAACTTTTTCTGGCGATCCGGTTTATCTGGACTTATTCCGATCGATGCAATGTTCAGCTGCGAGAGGTTCGCTTTCGCGTCTCTAATACTGCATGCCTGTTTGGTGCAACCAGGGGTATCCGCCTTGGGATAAAAATAGATGAGGAGCTTCTGACCTCTGAAATCCTTCGGACCAACCATTTTACCGTTTTGATCCTGTAATTTGAAATCCGGTACTGCATCTCCAATAATTAACTCTGCCACCTTTAGACTCCTTTTCATTTATATGTTTTTTTACTCTAGTAACAATAATTTGGACAGGATAAAAGGAAATAAAAAAGTGGAATAGCTTTCTTTTTGCCTTCTTGTTATCTATATTTCTATTAGTATTTCAACCATCTTCATGATTGGAGGTTGCACTTGAAAAGGGTTGCTCTTTTTGCTTTCAGAGGTGATGCGATCAGTTTCACCCATGTTCTCCTCAACGCCCTTGACATGGACAGGAAGGGATATGAGGTGCAGATCGTGGTCGAGGGCGAGGCTACGAAACTCATACCCGAATTGGCAAAGGGGAAGAGTTTCCTCAGCGAGACCTTCCGGGAGGTAATTGAGAAAGATCTTATTGCCGGCGTATGCAGAGCTTGTGCGACAAAGATGCAAACCCTTAAAGATGCTGAAGCACAGAATCTCTTAATACTAGCCGATATGTCTGGCCACCCAAGCATGTCCATTTTCATGGAACGGCAGTTTGAGATTGTCACCTGTTGATGAAGATCGTCTGTTCGAGTCGATACTCTGATCTCATGATTTTTATTTAGAGTAAGGGGTTGTAGCATGCCGATCTATGAGTTCAGCTGTAAAAGCTGTAAAACAGTTTTCGAAATACTGATACGCAAAAAGGATGAAACAATAACCTGCCCTGCTTGCAGCGGGAGGGAGGTTTCAAAACTTTTCAGCAGCTTCTCCTATTCCTCAAGCGGTGAAACATCCCGAAGTAGTGGCGCAAACTGTGGCATCTGTTCGAGCCATAACTGCTCCACCTGCAATTAAAACCGAATAACACAACTTTAAATTGACGAATTTTTTACCCTTCAGTATTTTTCGTGGAAATCCCTGTTTTCTGGGAGTAATGAATGGCTGATATTAAAAAATTAATGGTTCCCTGGCTCGATGGTTGTGAGCCTTACTTTTCGGAATATATCGAAAAGGCTTGGGAAGATACAAGCCTGATACGGATGATGTCAAACGAAGGTCCATTTACCCCACAGGATGCAGTTCTCGATCAGCTCATCGAGGGCTCGAAAATGGCCCATCGTTACCCCGATTCGCTGAAACACATTAAGCGGCGAATTGGAAAGCTCAACTTTGGTCTCGGAGCAGAATGGGTACTCCTCGGCAACGGATCAACAGAAATTCTCGATATGACCTTCAGGGCTTTTCTGAAACCCGGGGATGCAATTATACAATCAAATCCCTGCTACGGAATCTACACAAAAAGGGCGAGTATTATCGGCGCCGAAACGATCACCGTCGATGCTTTTGACAACTGGGAATACGACATCGATCGAATCGAAAAATCAGTTACAGATAAAACGAAGATTGTAATCCTCGCAAACCCGAATAACCCAACGGGCAATCTCATTGATGACAGCATCTACGAGCGTCTCGTCCGTCATGACATCATCGTTATCTGTGATGAGGCATACATAGAGTACTCGGGACTCGAAAACTCAAAAGTTCCATTAATGAAAAAGCATTCGAACATGATCATATCCCGAACACTCTCAAAAGCCTACGGGCTTGCTGGTATGCGTTTCGGCTACGCACTGGGTCATCCCGAAACAATCGAAATCATTTCGCGCACCATTATGTCCTGGAACATCAGCATCATGAGTGCATACGGTGCCTACGCGGCTCTTGGTGATCAGGAAGGTTTGAAAAACAAGGTCAGGCAGACCAACGAAGGACGAGACTATATCGAGTCTAAGCTTTCAAAAATCGACGGCCTCACGGTCTACCACACCAATGGGAATTATATCCTCATCGATGCCACTCCGACCGGCGTAACATCGGCAGAAATCTTTAATGGTGTGATGAGAAGAGACGGTATCCTTCTGAGAAAGATGAATCGGTTTAAGGAAAAAACGGGATTATTCAGAATTACCATCGGAACTCGGGAGGAAAATGAGCGATGTGTACATGCGGTAAAATCCTATTTTTCCTCATTGACTAAATAAACAACCACAAATAGATTCGTTCTTTTTCGCGGATGTGCTTCCATGCCTATTTTTATACCTCAAGCAGGCCGACCTATTTATTTACCCAGGTCCTTTAACGCTCCAGCGGCAATCTCCCGGTCATCAAAGTGAATCGTTCTATCCTTCAAGATCTGATAATCCTCATGCCCCTTTCCCGCAATGAGCACGATATCATGCCGACGGGCAATCTCAATAGACCGGTAAATCGCCTCTCTCCTGTCAGGAATAACCTCATGATTGTCCGCCCGTAATCCTTTTTTAATGTCTTCGATTATGGAAAGCGGATCTTCGGTTCGCGGATTATCGGATGTAACGATCGCAAGATCGGAGTGCTTCTCTACTACCCTCCCCATCTTGGGTCGCTTTCCCCGATCCCGGTCACCCCCACAGCCGAAAACGGTTATGATTCGCCCCTCTTTCAGTGAGTTTGCCGCCTCCAGAAGGTGGCTCAGTGCATCGGGTGTATGAGCATAATCAACGAAAACGTGGAAATCTTTTCCCGTAATCACCCTCTCAAAACGCCCCGGTACTCTCCCCAAAGATGATAGAGCACTGACAGTTACTTCCCAATCGATACCCATGCTCCGGGCGAGTGCAACGGCGGCGAGTATATTGTACATATTGTGAATACCCACAAGAGTCGTGTGGAATTTCCTGCCGTTTATGCTGAATTCGGTTCCGTTAATAGAGAGAGCCGGTCTGTGTCCGCGATAGTTTGCACCTCTGTTCATGCCGTAGGTGACAACCCCAGCATTAATTCTCGATTTGAGTTTTTTACCATACACATCATCCACATTGATGATCGCGAGCTTATCCCCTTCGAGCCCTTCAAACAGTTTCGCCTTTTCATCAAAATAATCGCTCATTGAACTGTGAAAATCGAGATGATCCTGACTCAAATTGGTAAATATTGCGTAATCGAAGTCGGTCGGATATACCCGATCCATTGAAAGGGCATGGGAACTCACCTCCATTACCACATGGCTCACCCCTCCTCTACGCATTTCCACGAGCATTTCATGTATCTCAACAGGGTCCGGTGTTGTATTGTGCGCCTTTTTGTGTGTATCACCCCAGCGATAGGATATGGTTCCTATAACACCGGGAATGAAGCCGCAGCTCTTGAAAATCGCCTCGATCAGGTAGGTGACGGTCGTTTTTCCGTTTGTTCCGGTCACTCCGACCAGCTGAAATGCTCTTGCTGGATAACCGAAGAGGATTCTGGCAAGGAGAAGAGCACATCTTCGAATCGAATTTGCGGTACACACAGGAACCCGAACCGCTCTTTTGGCTCGGTCCAGATTTTTTTCCTCAACAACGACCGCTCTGGCCCCCTTCTTCACAGCATCTTTAATATACAAAACGCCGTTGTCCCTGAAGCCCTCGATGGCGATGAATATGTCACCCCTTTTGGTTTTTCTCGAATCGGTACTCACCATCCTGATGTCCGGATTTTCGCGGCCCTCAAACCTGAAACAACCGCACTCATCTTTGAGTTGCTGTAACTTCATGGCTCTTTCTCACTAATAAATTCGACAATCCCTCTTTTTTCTGTAGTATACTGATTTTACCCGAAAGAGAAAACTCTCAAAGTGAGGCCCTATCATGCGAATTATCATCGAAGATGTACTCACGGTAACGATGAATGATAAAAAAGAGATTGACACCTTATCAATCGTCATCGAAGAGGGTTGGATCGTTTCTCTCTCCAAGAGGGCTGTTCCAAAAAGAAGAGGTGATCGCGTCATCGATGGGTCGCATCGAATCGCCATACCCGGGCTCTTTAACGGACATATCCACTGCGATATAACCCTTGCACGCGGGCTCGGAGACGGATTGACCCTCTACGAACAGGACTTTGATTCCCGGATAAGCAGGAGGAAGTGGTTCAGGAGCGAACTGAACGAGGAGGCCAGGCATTACTCACGGCTGCTCCAATACACAGAAGCGGTTAAGGGGGGAACAACCTTTATCTGTGATGTTCCATTCTGGTGGTATGGAGATGACCTGATTTCACCTTTCAGGGAAGTTGGCATAAAGGGTGCGGTTGTTCTAGATTATCGCGAGGATTTTCTCCAAAACAGGATGATCGAAGAAAAATCCTACCTCCAAGCCGCAGAAATGCTGCGCAGCAGTGGCTACATTCCCATCGTCGAAGGGCCTGCAGAGGAACACTTCGAAGAGGAGCTCCTCATGAATCTGAAAAACCGGGCGCTGGAGCTTGATACACTGCTTCAGCTCCACCTTGCGGAGACGAGCTGGCGCATGGATCTGATACGTGAGCGATTCAATAAAACCTCGATAGGGTATCTCCGGGACATTGGATTCCTCAGTGAGCGTATAATAGGCTCGCATGGTGTTTACCTCGATGAGGAGGATCGGGCCATTCTCAGAGACACAGGCACAAAACT
>CAYFYU010000044.1:0-2498 GCA_964347455.1 uncultured Spirochaetota bacterium
CTTAAGTCATTACTAATAAATACTTACGTTTTGGAGACGGCGGGAGTCGAACCCGCGTCCTGTTGTGAGGCCACCTAAATCTCTACATGCTTAGCCTGAAATTGAAAATTCGGTCCTCTTTTGCCTTCAGGCAGGCATGGAAGACCTATCCCGAATAAAGTGACTGTAAGATCCTTCAGGAGTAAACCCTACAGTTTCCCCTGTAGTCGACGCTTCTTCTCTTCTCCAGGGGAAAGAATGAGAGAAGCGGCAGCAGCAATTATGCTGCTACTGGTAATGCCTCAAAATCGGCAAATGTAATGGGTGCTCTTTTTAACGAGGCCAGAGCTCCTCGGCATGCAATTTAGGCTCCTTCCACCACAGTCGAAACCGTTTCGCCCCCATTCATTATAAATATATACGAAACTGAAAGAAATGTAAATTGTTTTAAACCGTCCAATCAATTGATACCGTATGAATTGTACTCATTGGAGTAACCAGATATGAAAGAAGTTGCTAATTTACGTCCAGTTAAGTATGTTATACAACTATATCAAAAGGGAATCAGCATGTCCAATAGTGATACACATGAGAAGTCTGAATATCAGCAACTGGAAGAAAAACTCACCTACTCTTCAAAAAATATATGGGGTGAGGTAGAAACTGAGGTAATCCAAAAAATATTTGATTACAGCGAGCTCTACAAGGAATTCATTGGAAAAGCGAAGAGTGAACGTCTTACGGTTCGCTGGATCGTTGAAAATGCTGAACGACGTGGGTACCGGAATCTGGAAAAGGTAAAGAATATCAAAAAGGGTGAGCTTATCTATGCGGTGAATAGAAATAAGAATGTTGCGCTCATAAGAATTGGCAATAGGTTCGTCGATGATGGAATAAACTTTATCGTTGCCCATGCTGACGCCCCTAGGCTCGATTTAAAACAGGTTCCTCTCGTCGAAGACACGGAGATTGCACTTCTCAAGACTCATTATTATGGTGGTGTGAAAAAATATCAATGGCTTAATATTCCCCTGGCACTAACCGGTGTCGTCATAACGAATGGAGATAAAAGAGTAGATATTGAACTTGGTTTCAATGATGATGATCCGGTCTTCGTCATACCCGATCTCCTCCCCCATCTTGCGCGGAAGGTTCAGGGCGAGAAAAAATCTGGTGAATTCATTGAGGGTGAAACCCTTAACTTAATGTTTGGTTCCATTCCCGTAAAGGATAAAAAGGTAAAGGAAAAGGTAAAGCTCGCTGTTCTCAAAATGCTGCACGAGCAGTACGGAATCATTGAAGAGGATTTTGTGTCAGCAGAGCTACAAGCCGTACCGGCGGTAAAACCCCGTGATGTAGGTATCGACAGATCACTCATAGCAGGTTACGGGCACGACGACAGGGTGAGTACCTTTGGCGCAGTCACAGCAATGTTCGATTCTAATCAAAACGCTAAAACCTCTGTAGCGCTCATCGTTGATAAAGAGGAAATCGGTTCTGATGGCCCTACTGGTGTGAAATCGCTTTTCATTTTCAATGTCATTGGAAGAATAATAGAAAAGATCAGGGGTGAATGTACAGACAGTCTTTTGAGAAGTACAATGGAAAACTCGGCCTGCATATCGGCAGATGTAAATGCAGGTATAAATCCCATGTACAAATCTGTTCATGATGAGAAGAATGCGGCTAAAATATCTCATGGAGTTGTAATAACGAAATTTACCGGTTCCGGAGGTAAATATGCCGCAAATGACGCAGATGCGGAACTGGTTGGCAGATTACGGCACCTTTTCAACGAAAACGGCATTTTTTGGCAGTACGGCGGTATGGGTAAAATTGATGAGGGTGGGGGAGGTACCATTGCAAAACATTTCGCCTTTTACAACATATCGGTAATCGATTGCGGAATAGCTGTTATCGGTATGCATTCACCCTACGAGATTATCTCAAAGGCAGATCTCTATTACTCCTATCTCAGCTTTAAGTTGTTTCTGGAAAAGTTCTGATCCATGACCTACAGAGAAAACAAAATAGTGGCAGAGAAACCGAATTTTACATTTGAAGACTGTGATGCGCGTCTTGAAGTGCTCTCAAATTATGTCAGAGAGCATCCACGAAACATCGAACAAGGGCAAATAAATCTCCACGTGCATACCAATGAATCCTTTTCTGTCTTTGCAAACCCAACAGAAGCAGTCTGGTACGGGTATATTGAAGATGTAGAATATTTCGGCATAAATGATCATTACACCATTGATGGCCATCCAGAGTTTAAAAAAGCATGTGAGATCGCTTCTATCAAGCCCGTTTATTCCATTGAGGCCATAGCGTTGGACAATCGAGCAATGGAGAAGGGAAAGCGTTACAATGATCCTGATAATGCTGGCAGGTGCTATCTGGTGGGTAAGGGTGGAGTGAAAAAACTGCGCAGGGGAAGTAAAGGGCACAGAATTTTGAAAATGATGCGGCACGCCCTTCGAGAGAGAAACCTGGAAATTGTTCAGAAACTAAACCATTAC
>CAYFYU010000044.1:2508-3858 GCA_964347455.1 uncultured Spirochaetota bacterium
TATGAAGATGTTGAAGGGTTAACGCCGAGGGGAAACGCAACCGAGAGGCATGTTATAGAAGCCCTCTGCTCCAAGATAAACCGGGAGTATCCTGACAGGGAACAGATGAGGTCACTCTATGAAAAGCTTTTGGGTGCGGAAGTAGAGGATAAAGTGTTGGATGATTCGGCCGAGTTGCAGACATTTGTCAGATCTCAACTTATCAAAAGCGGAAAACCATGTTTTGTCCAGGAGGAAGGCAGGGCTTTTACGTCGATTGAAAATCTCGTGGATCTATACCTCGAATACGGGGCAATTCCCCTTTATCCCCTAATGGGCAACCCGATTACCGAGGAAGAGGAGGATCTGTCACTGTTATTTGACAAAATGGAGAAATTTCGGCTTCACGCACTTGAGATTATAGACAACAGGACAGAAATCTGGCGAGCACGAGAGATTATCGATGCTGCTCTCCACTACGGGTATCCGGTTTTCATCGGATCTGAACACAACACGAAAAAGATAATGCCCCTCATAGGACCAGTTGCAGGTACACCCGAATTCTACAATTATTTCAGGAGGTCAGCAAACTTCGTCATTGGACATCAGCTGCTTGTGGAGCTCTGTGATTTCGGGTTTGTCACACCCAATGGACATGCCCGTTTCAGCGACCGAAAAGAGGGTTTCAGATTTTTTGAAAAAATTGGTGAATTGGATATCGTAAAGGAGCAGATAGAAGAGCTTATGAAAAGGGATATGACCGAAAGAAAAAGATTCTTTGGAATATAGGGAGGTAAAAGGGTGAAAAGCACGATCAATGACAAGATGGAAAAAGCCTATAGGACAGGGATACTCATACCTGCTTTCAATGCGGCTTATCATGAAATGGTAAAGCCGATCTGTGAAACTTTGGTAAGGTTGCGTACTTACGGGATCTGTGAGATTTCAAGACCCGACATTGAAAAATTCGGTATACAAAGCTTTACCAGTGCTGCGGAGTATTACTGGAAGTACTCGAACCCGGAATATATGTCACTGCATCAGGACCATGTACCTGTGGTCGACGAGGATGGTTTTAGAGTGGACTATAAAAAATTGATCAAAGAGGCCATTCAGGCAGGTTACAATTCATTGATGATCGATGGTTCAAGAATTCCTCTTGCGGAGAATATCAAGATAACAAAAGAAATAGTCGAACTTGCTCATGAAAAAGATCTACCAGTCGAAGCCGAGCTCGGCGCCGTTTTCGGACATGAAAGTGGACCGTTACCCTCCTATGAAGAGCTATTCACTTCTGGGAGGGGTTTTACAAAACCCGAAGATGCGGAAAAACTTGTGAAAGAAACTGGCGTTAACTGGCTATCGGTTGCA
>CAYFYU010000044.1:3901-27942 GCA_964347455.1 uncultured Spirochaetota bacterium
CCATAACAGGTGCAGCGAAAGATGAGGATAAGTTGGAGGCAAGGCTTAATATCGACCACTTCATGAAGCTTAAGAAGGCAACCGGTATTCCTCTGGTGCTGCACGGCGGTTCCGGTATAAGGAGGGATCACATACTCGAGGTCATAAAGAGAGGACTTACAAAGCTCAATATCGGTACCGATATTCGTCATGCTTATGAAAGAACTCTCAATGCGACCGGAAGTGTGACTGCTGCTCAGGATGCGGTCTCACAAAAGATGGAGTATCTAATTGTTGAGTACTACGAGGTTGCCAATACAAAGAATTTGCTCGATATGGACCCTTCTACCCCCCAGTAAAAATTCTTGACTTTTATGTTGACCAAACTATTTTTGGTCAAGTTTACGATAAACTGAATGAGGAGACCCGTTCTGAAAAAGCATTACTGTACTGATGTAAATGAAACGCTCGTCGGTAAGAAAGTTGAGCTCTTCGGCTGGGTGCAGATAAAGAGGGAGCATGGTGGTGTGGTGTTTATAGATCTTCGTGATAGATCAGGAATTGTGCAGCTCGTTTTCAACGAGCAGTATAATAGAGAATCTTTTAAAATTGCAGCTGAATTGAAGTCGGAATACGTTATCCGCGCTTTCGGTGAAGTACGTATCAGAGAAAACCCCAATCCCAACATCCCAACGGGTAAACTTGAAATATGGATAGAGGAGGTTACCGTTCTCAACCAATCAAAGACTCCGCCTATAGGAGTAATAAAACAGGAAGAAATCTCAGAAGAGCTACGTCTCCGGTATCGATATATTGATCTGCGTCGTGAGGAAATGAGAAACAATATTATAATGCGGCACCGCATCGTTAACTCAATTTACAGCTACCTGTACAAAAACGGATACCTCAATGTGGAAACTCCCTTTCTTACGAAATCAACTCCGGAGGGTGCACGTGACTTTCTCGTTCCTTCGAGGCTCAATAAGGGAAAATTCTACGCTCTTCCACAGTCACCGCAAATATTCAAACAGCTTCTTATGATATCCGGTTTTGAAAAGTATTTCCAGATTGTGAAATGTTTCAGGGATGAAGATCTCCGCGCCGATCGGCAACCTGAATTCACCCAAGTTGATATAGAGGCATCATTTATCGAAGAGGGTGATATTTATAAATTGGTTGACGGAATGTTTAAGGCAATTCTGGAGGATTGCTACGGAAAAACACTTAACCTGCCTCTTTTAAAATTAACCTATGATCAAGCTCTTGAGCTTTATGGAACAGACAGGCCTGATCTCAGGATTCCCCATAAAATAATGAATCTTGAATTGTTGATTCAGAGAAAACCTGTGGAAATGGTTCGTAAGGGATTTAATGAGGGAAAAAAGTTATTTGGTATTTTTGTGCCCCAATCAGACAAAATATCACGAAAAGTGCTTGACAGATGGGCAGCTTCGTCTAAGAGTGAAGACGTACAATTATTTACCTGGCTTAAAAGTGCTCCTGGTTCACCTACGGGTCCAATGGTGAAATTATTCGACACCGACATAGAACGCGATCTCAGTGTTCTCAAAAAGGGTCCTTTGGATGAGGTCACCATACTTTTAGCTGCATTTGGTGAAAAAAATCCGGTCTTAACCTTTTTAGGAAAACTTAGGACTGAGATCGGGGGGGCTTCTGTTGATAAAAAGAGGTTCGAATTCTGCTGGATTACCGATTTTCCACTGTTTGAATGGAGCGAAGAGGAGGGGAGAATCGTATCTGTTCATCATCCATTTACTTCACCAAAAATCGAGCACCTGGATTTGCTGCAAAAGGAGCCTTTAGCTGTCAAATCAAAAAGTTATGATCTCGTTCTCAATGGGGTTGAACTGGGTGGTGGAAGTATTCGAATACATCAGAGCAACTTGCAGGAACAAATATTTGCAATCCTCGGGCTCAACCGTGATGAATGGGAGAAAAAGTTCGGATTTCTCCTCGAAGCCCTCCAGTATGGTGCTCCTCCACACGGAGGTATTGCGTTCGGCCTCGATAGAATAGTAATGATCCTGCAGGAAGAGGAATCGATAAGAGATGTAATTCCGTTTCCGAAAACCACGAGCGGGACTTCGCCACTCTCCGGAGCTCCAGATACTATTTCCGACAAACAGCTTAGCGAACTTGGACTCCGTATGCTTTAATTTATTTGTTACCTTTTTTTGATATACATAGTATATTCATTGAAAAATACAGAGAGGTAGTGGATAATCTATTTAAAAGGTGTTATGATTAGATGATCAGTTTTATGATATCAGGCTGATCAGATACTCAAGCCATGGAAGATTCAGAGTCGTTCATAACTTTCGAAGAAACAGTAAAGCTCCCCAGTAGAGGTGTTCAGGAACTTTTCTTCGCCAACAATGACAGAATAATCAATCACATTGAAAAAGAAACTGGTCTTTACATTGCTGGCAGGGATTCACAGCTTACACTGCGGGGTAAAAAGCGCAGTATAGAGGAAGGGAAAAAGATCATTCACAATATCATTTCCCTTTACCGTAATAAGAGAAGTGTTGGCGAAAAGGATATAACCTATATAATCGGTCGCGTCAAAGGAGACCTCAGTTTCAACATCGAAGATTTTCAGAAAAAGCAAATACCCATCGGCTCCGATGGAAAAATAATTTCTCCAAAATCCGTCGGACAGGCTCGATATTACGATGCTATCAAGAAAAACGATGTTGTTTTTGCCATCGGTCCTGCAGGAACAGGTAAAACCTATCTCGCTATGGCTTTTGCCTTGAACTATCTCATGGCAGAAAATATATCCAGAATAATCCTTACGCGACCAGTTGTTGAGGCCGGTGAAAGCCTGGGCTATCTTCCTGGCGATCTCGAGCAGAAAGTAACCCCCTATCTCAGACCCCTCTATGATGCGATATATGATATGATCCCCTATATCGTTTTCCAGAAGTATGTCGAAAAGGGCGCCATTGAAGTTGCTCCTCTTGCCTATATGAGGGGGAGAACACTGCATGATTCATTCATAATACTCGATGAAGCCCAGAATACGACCAGAGGACAGATGCTCATGTTCCTAACACGAATTGGTTTCAACTCCAAGACCATCATTACTGGAGATATTACTCAGAGTGATTTACCGAAAGGGAAGGAATCTGGACTTGATATTGCCCTACGGGTATTAAAGAAAATCGAAGGTATATCGTTAATATATTTAGGCCCTGAAGATGTTGTCCGTCATCCTTTAGTGGAGCGCATAATTATTGCCTTTAAAGATGGAGAGAGTCGAAAGAAAAATGGTTAAATTGCGGTCGCTGAAAAAGGCTTCTCAAGAAGGTAGGCAGCGGGGTGGGACAATACAGATCTCATCGCATAAACTCCTATTTTACGTTATTTTAACCTCGCTTTTCTTTGCTCTTCTTTGGATGATCGCAAAGCCCTATTTTGGTATGCGATATAGCTATGAGTTGGGTCAAATCGTTCAGGAAAATATCGTCAGTACAAAGGATATCACCTATATAAACGAAAAAGAAACCGAAAAAAGACGTGAAGAAGCAAAGAAAAGGGTTCCACCAGTATTTAATTTAGAGGTTCCTACAGAATTTGAGTTGCAGAACTCTGTGATCGATTTCTTTGGCCTCTTTCGACTTGAGGACAAGGATACGACGATGGAGGAATTCTTCGAGACGAGCTCTCTCGATCTTGACCGTGAGACTCTGATGGATATTTTTCAGAACAAAGACGAGAGGGACTACGCTGAGATTGTCAAATCCGTCCTTACCTATTTTTCCACAAGGGGAATAAGCATAATTAAAAGGGAAGACCTTGAAAACTACAGAGACAAGGGGATCATATTAAAGAAAATTCAGGAAACGGAAATCACGGAGGAAAAGGTTGAAGTTGAGGACATTGTCGCTCAAGAGGAATTAAAAGGTGTCATCATCAGTTACGTACGAGAGAATTATAATGAACTTGACACTAAAAACTCGAACACGATTCAAAAGATTGTACTTCTGCTTATCGAGCCGAATATGTCTTATAACAGTGAAGAGAGCCAGCGACTGCTCAACGATGAGATAAACAAGGTACAACCAGTTTTGAGTACTATTAAAAAGGGTGCCATTGTAATCAGGAGAGGTGAGGAGATAAATGAGGAGAATTTTCCGAAACTCCGGGCCATATCGATCCACACTAGCCGTTTTAACCTAAAAGCAATTATCGGAATTGGAATACTTCTTCTTATCCTTCTCTATATTTCCATAATTCTGTTTATGGATGAGGGATCAAAGAGAGAGGTTCAAAACTACCTGATATTTGCCGGTTTCACCCTGTTTTCAATTTTTTATGCCTATCTCATCACACTTATTAAGAACCTGCCAGAACATGTTATATTTGGTGTTTTAATACCTATTGCCGGCATAACGATGACTGCCGAGGTATTGTTTAAAAGAAAGTTTTCCCTAACCCTCGCGATCATATTGCCTATTCTCCTGCTCCTGATCTCTGGAAAAGATCCCTACACCTTTCTCTTTACCATGGGATCCGGGCTCGTTGCCATCTATGCCATAAAGACTGCTGAGAAACGAAGCGATCTCTTGCGATCAAGTATCTTTATCATTATCACAAACGAGCTTCTCCTTGCCGCGGTCGGATTTTTAAAGGAATTATCGTTCAGGGAGTTCTTGACCCTTCTCATATGGGGTGCTGGAAATGGTATCGTGTCGGTTGTTTTGTCTCTTGGTATTATTCCCTTTTTAGAGGTAATATTAAACCTTCCAACCAATTTTCGATTGCTGGAGCTTTCAGATCTTAATACCCCAATTATGAAGAAGATGCAAATAGAGGCTCCGGGCACGTATCACCATAGTATCAATGTTGCCAATATGGCGGAAAATGCCGCCCGTGCTGTTAAGGCCAATGCGCTGCTCGTGAGAGTGGCGGCACTTTACCATGATATTGGTAAGATACCAAATGCAGAGTATTACGTTGAGAACAACCAGGGGGAAAGTAAACATAATTTCATCAAGCCCTCTCTATCAAATTCAATTTTAAAGGCACACGTAAAAATGGGTGTGGAGATGGCAAAGGAAATGAAGCTACCCCAGGAAGTACTCGATATTATAACGCAGCATCATGGTACATCTCTTATGAAGTATTTCTACCACCAGGCAGTCCGGAATAACCCTAGTGAGGAGATAGATAAAAAGGATTATCACTATGTCGGTCCAAAGCCTCAAAACAGAGAGGCTGCGATAGTAATGCTCGCTGATGCAGTAGAGGCTGCATCGAGGACATTGAAAAATCCTTCGGCAGCAAGAATTGATGAGTTCGTCAATGAGATGATAGAGAGTAAATTTCGAGAAGGACAGCTGAATGAGAGTACATTGACTCTGCGGGGCTTAATGAAAATATCCATAGCATTTCGAAGGTATCTTACCGGGGTATTCCACAGCAGAATAGAATATCCCGATGATAGAGAGATTGAAAAAGAAAAAGAAGAGAAAGCTTGAAGAATAAAAGTGAGATGGCTTCAAATGGTGAGGCTGTGAGAGAAGGAAAGGCGCGGCTTGAAATAAAGGTAAGAGAAGTAATGGCTGCACTTCCGATTTCTTCGGATGTTTTACATAGAGTAGCTGCACATGCATTTGATATTTTAGGAAAAGAGCCGGCAGAAATATCGTTGGTTGTATGCAATGATGATTTCATCTTGTCTCTCAATAAAAAATATAGGCATACGCCGGAGTCAACCGACGTATTATCATTTTCTATGCGTGAGGGTGATTTTTCGGACGATTCCAGCCCGATTCTTGGTGATATTGTAATTTCAATTGAGACAACTAAAAGGCAAGCCCGTACTGTGGGTAGAACTCTCGAAGAGGAATTTATCTTTCTTTTCACTCATGGTCTTCTTCATCTCCTCGGGTACAACCATTACAGTGATCGAGATAAACGTACAATGAATCGTGCAACCGAAAAAATTTTAGCGGGGGTGTGCTGAATTTAATGAATCGCAGGATTTTTAAGAAAAAAAAGAACAGCAAAATAGAAGAAATGATCGCAGAGGATAACCAGGAAATTGAACAGGAAGAGCGTGAAATGATTCGGGGTATATTTGGCCTCGGCGAAACGAGTGTGAAATCGATTATGGTCCCTCGTACTGATGTGGATGCTGTGTCCGTCGAAGAACCCTTTGACAAAATGGTTCGCACGATTATCAAGAGTGGGCATTCGAGAATACCTGTCTATGAGGATACTATAGATAACGTCATTGGATTTCTCTATGCAAAGGACCTTATCTCTTATCTTTCTCAGGGAGAGAAACCCTCTGACATAAAAAAGATTCTGAGACCTGTTCGTTTTGTTCCTGAGGGCAAGATGATTGATGATCTCTTAAAGGAGCTCCAGCAAAAAAAAGAGCATATCGCCATAGTGGTGGATGAGTATGGCGGTATGGCCGGAATCGTTTGTCTCGAGGATATACTGGAAGAAATTGTTGGTGAGATTCAGGATGAATATGACAACGAGGAGGAGGAGGTCAAAAAGGTAGGGAAAAATACCTTTATCTGTGATGCTCGCACCCTGCTCTCTGATATAAACGAAGATCTCAATGTTAATCTACCTCTTGATGGGAGCGATACACTTGGAGGCTTTGTATTCAATCTCTTTGGGAAGATTCCTGCTACCAATGAGGAGATAACCTATGAAGATGTAGCTTTCAAAATAGAATCTATGGATGGCCACAAGATTCAAAAAGTGCGGGTGAGAACGGATATATCTGAAACCAATTTGAAAAGCGATACCCTGTAACCTCAAACTCATTCCTTGTTATAAAAAAGTATAATACCTATAATATTTCTAATGAAATATCGTTATTCCAAAACCAACGGTATAGTCCTGCACTCAATTCGGTTTGGAGAGGGACATAAAATAATAAAGCTTTATACCGAAGCTTTTGGAAAAATAGATGCATCCGCTTTCGGTGTAAGGAAAACAAAGAGCAGGTTCGGAAGCCGGTTGGAACAATTCACAAGAGGTACCTTTCTCCTCTATAAAAAAAATGAAGAGAGCCTCTATGCAATCAGGGATGTCGATGTGCATTCACAGAGTTGGGATGTTCGAGAGAATCTCAACAAATTTTTAATCGCTAACGCTCTCGTGGAAACAATAATCCGCTATGTCGAAATAGAGCACAGTGATAGGGAACTCTACGAGCTCATAAGTACGGCTTTTACGGTTTTGGATTCAATCGATTCAAAAAAGAGCCTTTACCTGCTTTCAATGTATGATGTGAAGTTTCTTTCAATAATGGGATACAGACCAGATACAAGGGTGTGTGCTCGATGCGGAGTAAAGCTCGCCGAAGGTGGTGTATATGTCGATACCACTCATGGTTTTCCATTATGCGTTCGTTGTAAATTTCCCAATTCAGTGCAGGTAACTTCGGGTGGGGTGCATTTTATTGAATGGTCCCTTTGTCATTCACTCCATAGTTCTCTGAAAGTCACTATGAATAAAGAAACGCTGCAAAACATACGTTCTGTCCTTGAGCTCATTTATATGAATATCTTTCAAAAACACCTTGAGAGTTGGAATCAATTGCGAATTTTGCACGATTAATCTTTAATGCCATGAGGTGCCACGAGTGAAAATAGGTACAGCTCATATCATTACCATTGGCAGCGAACTCCTTAGAGGAGAAGTAGTAAATTCCAATGCAGCGGAGATGTGTCGTGCATTAAAAAACCGGGGAATAAAGATCAGTTATATTGTAACCCTGCCTGATGATATGGATACAGCTGAATGCTATCTTAAAAAACTACTCTCCCAACAAGGTATATATCTTTTTACAGGGGGTTTGGGTGGTACAAGGGACGATATTACTCGACAGGTCATAAGTGGAGTACTGGGGAAGAAACTCATTATTGATAGGGAAAAAGCAGGCACTCTGGAACAGTACTATCGATCACAAAGAAGAAAATTTGAAATACCGGATAAAATGCAAGCTTCATTTCCCGAGGGAGGGCATCTTCTCACCAATAACATAGGCCTCGCTTATGGATTCTATATTAAAACCGAAGGGCGCTATATCTTTGCTCTGCCGGGAGTTCCCAGTGAAATGAGATCAATGTTCTACGGTGAGGTGCTTCCTACGCTAGCGACCGAAAGTCTTACATCTGAGAAAGAGCAATATCAGGTTTTGAGTTTCACCAATATTCCCGAATACACATTGGATAGAAAAGTTCAGGGTATAGTTAAAAAGTACGGAGGCATACAGTATGGAACACAGGCACAATATGGTATAATTAGAGTCTGGCTGGAATCTCATACGACCGATATTAACCGCTGCATCGATGAGATAAAAGATAAATTAAAGGACAGTTATGTAGCAAAGGGTCATAAGAATCTAGAAGAGATTGTAGGTGCGTTACTCCGCAGTATGAAGCTTAAACTTTCAGTAGCAGAATCATGTACAGGTGGACTCTTATCTAAAAAGATTACGGATATTCCAGGAAGTTCTGAATATTTTACAGGCGGTATAGTGTCATACAGTAATGAAGTTAAGGAGAGTTTGCTTGGTGTGGATAGGAAAACTCTTTTAAAGTATGGAGCCGTAAGTGGTAATACTGCTCGAGAAATGGCCAGTGAAGCTCTAAAAAGGTTTGGGTCGGAAATTGCAGTTGCTATAACAGGAATTGCCGGACCCGGAGGAGGAACTCCTGATAAACCGGTTGGTACGGTTTATATTTGTCTACATGGGAAGAATGGAAAATCCTGGTTGGTGAAGAAGAATTTTTCCGGTGATAGAGAAACAATCCGAATACGGAGTGTAAATGGAGCATTGTGGATGCTTTTCCATTATTTAACGGGCTTGGAGAGCAAATCATGAGAACCTTTGTTGGGGTAGAAATTACAGAAGAGATTAAAAACCGCATCATCGATATTAACCAGAGGTTAAAAAAAATCGATAGCAGTGTAAAATGGGTCAAACCGGAGAATGTACATATTACCCTCTATTTCTTCGGCAACATTAAACCCCAAGATCAGCATGAAGTTGAGCAAATACTTCAATCTTCTGTAAAGGATATAAAGCCTTTTTCGGTTCACGTTCAGGGCCTTGGTGGCTTTCCAACGGTTGATCGCTTACGTGTTCTCTGGGTTGGAGTAAAAAATGACACCGAGGAGCTTGAGAGAATTTACCAGGCTATCCGGAAAGAAGTTAATAACAGAAATATCGGTGAAAATCGTGAGAAACGAGAGTATACACCTCATATTACCGTGGGGAGATTGAAAGTGCGCCCAAGCCAGAAACTTATCCATGAGGTGAAAAATCTGAACGATCAGCTCTTCGGTTCTTTTTCAATTCGAGAGGTGGTTTTATTCAAATCCACATTGACGAGCAGCGGATCGATATATGAAGTTTTGAATAAGTTTTCCTTTTAAATCCCATGGGACAGATCATACAGCCGAAAAAAGCTATTCTATTTACCGGTATATTGCACAACGATTCGGTCAACCGTGATTTCATATACGATGTCCTTGAAAATAATCTTGGAAAGATTATCCTTGAATCTCCTACATTTTCTTTTTCTGAAACCAATTATTACTGTGATGAGATGGGGCCTGTTTTAAACAGAATCTGGGTAGGATTCGATAATCTCATAGAGCAGGATCAAATTGTGGATATCAAGTTACAATGTAATGAACTGGAGTTGAAACAGTTTGCAGGCAACGGAAAACGCAATGCAAATATCGATCCGGGATATCTAACACGCGCAAAGGTGGTACTTGCAACCACAAAAAACAATCAACACCGGTTATATTTGACAAAATCCATATATGGAGAAGTAACACTTCGATTTAAAAATAAAACATATAAGCCCTGGGAATGGACCTACCCGGATTATTGTAGAGGTGAAGCGATTACTTTCTTCTCTCAGCTTCGATCAATCTACTGCGCTAAGGTTTCAGCATAGTTCTTGAAACAGGGCTCAATACTAGTTAACTTTAAAGCGAACAATATGCGATTCCTGTGCAAATTTTGCGCCTTACGCAAAAATCTTTAATAAATTGCAGCGCGAGTTTTTATAAAGATTAGTTGAGGATGGAAGCTGCGCTGTGGTCTTATGGGAGGTTATATGTCAGGACACAGTAAATGGCATTCTATACGACACAAAAAAGGGGCTGTTGATGCGAAGCGGGGGAGGCTCTTTACAAAAATAATCAAAGAGATTACAGTTGCTGCTCGACAGGGAGGTGGAGATCCTGATGCGAATTCCAGATTGAGAACGGTAATCGCAAAAGCAAAAGAAGCGAATATGCCAAAAGACAATATTGAAAAGGCGATCAAAAAGGGTACTGGTGAGCTCGAAGGCTACAACCTCGAAGAGATAATCTACGAAGGCTATGGGCCAAACGGTGTTGCAATAATGATCGATACTTTAACTGATAATCGAAATCGAACAACGGCGGAGATACGGAACATACTAACAAAAAGTGGTGGCAATCTGGGTGAGAACGGATGTGTATCGTGGATTTTCGAAAAAAAGGGTATCGTTACCCTGAATGCAGAAAAATATGATGAAAATAGCGTCATGGAAATAGCCATTGACTCGGGAGCAGATGATATTCAAGGTGACAACAATGTCTGGGAGGTAACAACCACACCGGGTAATTATGAAAAAGTTCGGAGTGGTTTTATTGATAAGGGAATGGAGATTCTCATGGGTGACATAATGAGAGTCCCAAAAACGACGATAAAACTCGACGAAAAAAGTGCAGGAAAAATTCTGACCCTAATGGAAAAACTGGAAGATCATGAGGATGTTCAAAATGTTGCGGCGAACTTCGATATTCCCGATGAAATTTTGCAGAATATTGGGGATTGATGATTTCGAAATGGCTGTTTTAAGAGGAATGTAATGTGATAATAATGGGAGTCGATCCGGGCATTGTTTTTACCGGTTATGGTTTCATACAAATTGGAGATGGAGAGTGCATGCAACTTCTGGATTATGGATTAATTACGACACCTTCAAAAACCGATCATCCTGGACGGCTGAAATACATTTACGAAGAGATAACCCAAAAACTAAGGCAGTACAATCCGGACGTCATTGCTATTGAGACCCTTTTCCACAGTAAGAATCTGAAGTCTCTGGTTGATGTAAGCGAAGCAATCGGAGTCATCACACTTGCCGGTTCAAATCAACACATTCAAATAACAAAGTTTACCCCTTTAAAAGTGAAGTCAGCAATTGTGGGCTTTGGAAAGGCCAAAAAAGAGCAGGTTCAGATGATGATAATGAATCTACTCGATCTAAAGAAACCACCTCGCCCACATCATATTTCAGATGCACTGGCCGTTGCCATATGCTATAAGAATTTACACTGCTGCTGAGATTTTCTTCCATATGAGCCATCCTAAAAATAACATTTGCCCTTTTCCGGCTTTTTCAGTAATCTAAAATCAATCTCACAATGAGGTTATCCATACAATCAAACTATGATTGGATACTTACAGGGTACACTCAACAGGGTAAGTGAAGATTCCTGCCTGATAGATGTGGGAGGAGTTGGCTACCTCGTATACTGTTCCAATATCACACTGGCTCATTTGAGGGAAAGACTCTCCAATGATAACGAAACCATAAAGCTTATAACACGCCTCATACACAGAGAAGATATGCTGGATCTTTATGGTTTTCTCGAGAACGATGAATATACGCTCTTTAACATGCTAATTAAGGTAAGTGGTATTGGACCGAAACAGGCATTGAAAATTCTTGGTACAGGTAAGGCATCACGTATTGTGCAGGCCATCGTGACCGATGATGATTCCTTTTTGATGAAACTATCTGGAATTGGGGAAAAAAAAGCACAACAGATCATTATTGCGTTAAAGGAAAGGCTGAGGCGTACATTTGAGATCACCCCGACCGATTCCTCATCAGATTATATTACAGCAGTATCAGCCCTGGAATCACTCGGTTTTTCAAGTATTGAAGCAAAAAAAGCGGTGGATAACGTTCTATCCTCTGGAAATGATTCTCTTGAGGTTGCTGATATTATTGAAAACGCTCTGAAGATACTTTCGACCTGAAAGCAAGCAGAGTACACGCGTAGGTATTTCCATTATGGAAGAGAAAGACCGTATTACCACACCAAAAAGAACACCCGTAGACACTGATGAAAATTCCTTACGGCCTCTGCGGCTGAAAGATTTTATCGGACAAGAGGATCTCAAGAGACAAATAGAAATATATGTCAAGGCGGCAATTAATAGACAGGAGAGTCTCGACCACGTTTTGCTCTATGGCCCCCCCGGGTTGGGTAAAACAACTCTTGCTCAGATCATATCGAAGGAATTGGGAGTTGGTTTTAAGTCCACCTCGGCACCTGCAATTGAACGTCAGGGTGACCTAGCCGCAATATTAACCTCCCTTCAACGTTATGACGTTCTCTTTATCGATGAAATTCATCGCCTGCGACCAATACTCGAAGAGATTCTCTATCCTGCACTGGAGGATTTTGTCCTGGATATTATTGTCGGTCAGGGACCGGGGGCAAAATCCATAAAGATTAATCTGAAACCTTTTACCCTCATCGGCGCTACAACAAGGGCAGGTCTCCTCAGTGCCCCGTTGAGAGCACGTTTTGGAATAGTACAGAGAATCGATTTTTACAAAACAGAGGATATTTATAGGGTTGTAAAGCGTTCAGCTAGGATTACGGACACAAAATTAACCGATAGCGGCGCAAAAATAATTGCTCATCGTTCACGCGGAACTCCGAGAGTTGCAAACAGAATCCTTAGAAGACTGCGGGATATTGCAGAGGTGGAAGGAAACGGTGTAATCGATGAGGAGACCTCAACTACTGGTCTACAGATGCTCGGTGTTGATGAGCTCGGTCTCGATAAAATGGATAAAAGACTGGTTGATACGATCATTACGAAGTACGATGGAGGTCCCGTTGGTATAGATACGCTCTCGGTTTCTCTTGGTGAAGATAATCAAACAATTGAAGATATATATGAACCCTATCTTATACAGATCGGGTTTTTGAAAAGAACCTCAAGGGGCAGAATGGCTACGAAACATGCCTATAATCATTTCGGCATAGAATACATGAAGTCGGTTGAGGGCGAGTTGTTTCAAGATTCGGAATAGGGTGCATGAGAATTTTATGCAGAATACTTGCTGGTTTCTCACTTATTCTCATGGTTTATGGATGTGCGGGACCACCCTCTGTACGTGAAAAGATCGTAAAACCAGAAGTTGAATACAAAAATATACGTGTTGCTATTCTAAAATACCAAGATCCGCTGGAGATATCTGCACAGGACGGAATGATTGAAAATGATACGGGTAGTTATCCTCTGCCGCAGAATTTCAGGGTCACCGTAGATGAGAAATATCTACATGTTAATGACAATTCCTTTTCATTGCCTGCAATTCTTCGTAGTTCCCAACCAATCGAGATAGATGGAAGAACCTATTTCGGCTGGGTGCTCATCCAGGATTACATATTTATTAATATTGTGCCCATAGAGGAATACGTGATCGGAGTTCTGAACGCGGAGATTCCAGCTTCATGGCCTATGGAATCTCTGAGGGCGCAGGCGATTGTCTCCAGGACTTATGCTTACAGAAAAATAATGGACAACAAGGACGAGCTTTTTGATGTTGGAAGTACTGAAATGTACCAGAAGTATGATTATTATGGATCAGATTCGAGGATTGTACAGGCGGTCAAGAGCACGGCACACAAAATTATAATATACCAGAATGAACCTATAGAGGTATTTTTCCATTCCTGTTCCGGCGGTCGAACTGAAAACAGCAGTGATGTATTTCAGAAAGATCTACCCTATTTGAGAAGCATTCCGGATCCGTACTGTGCAAGAGACGAGAGGTTTTTCTGGACATTTACTGCAGATAAACAGCAGGTTATCCGGGCATTAAATAAGATGAACACTCCTATTGCAGAAGAGCGAGAAATTAAGAGCATTCGCGTACATAGAAGAACGGGATCGGGAAGGGCAAAGGAAATTCTCATCAATTTCGAAGGAGGCTCAGAATTGGTTGTTGAAGGGAATCGCTTTCGAATTGCCATGGATCCCAAGCAGCTAAAGAGTCTTCTAATATCGAAAATCGTGACCCAAAGCAGAGAAGGAGAGGTGAAATTCATCTTTTATGGAAGAGGGTATGGGCATGGTGTAGGTATGAGTCAATGGGGAGCAAAGGGGATGGCCGAGCAGGGCTTTGATTATCAACGAATACTTGAACATTATTACAGGGGAACGCAGATAGGTATAGTATGGGATATTCTGTAAAAGATTTTCGAATTTCCATACCAGAGAGTCTAATCGCTCAGTACCCATCCGTCAAAAGACAGGAGTCGAGACTTCTCCTCCACGTTATACGGAGGGGCAGAATACAGGTTGATTATTTTTTCAACATAACGCGATATGTCACCCCAAGTGATTGTATCATATACAACGATGTGAAGGTCATCAACGCGCGTCTCTTCGGAAAAAAATTCGATTCTGGCGCCAAAGTGGAGGTATTGCTCACAAGACGGATCGGAAATACTGAATGGCAGTGTCTCGTCAGACCAGCACGAAGAGTTAAAAAAGGAACAAGTATAGCCATTCAAAAGGGATGCACCCTTAAAATAACTCAGGAACATGGCGAAGGTTTATACACTGCACGGTTTTCCAAGGTCGTTGGGTATGCTGATCTACAGAGGATCGGTGAAATTCCACTCCCCAGGTATATAAAGCGTCATCCACAACCCGAAATAGATGAATTAAGATATCAGACCGTTTACTCAACGAAATATGGCGCTGTCGCAGCTCCAACTGCGGGACTGCACTTTACCGATGAGATCATTCGGAGCTTGAAGCGAAGGGGTATCGTTTTTGTTCCCATAACCCTCTACATCGACTGGGCAACTTTTAAGCCAATTAGGGAAAATGACTTTCGGGATCATGTAATTCACACTGAGATTTTTGAGATTTCCGATACTTCAGCTGCTTTGATCAATCGATCCAGAGAGGAGGGGAGACGCATCGTGTGTGTGGGCACCACGAGTGTTCGTGCAGTTGAAACAGCTGTCCAACCAGATGGATTGGTCAGGGCAGGTAAGGGTGAAACAAAGCTATACATTTACCCCGGATATAACTTCAGAGTTACTAATGCTATGATTACCAATTTTCATATGCCGGATTCAACCCTCATACTCCTCGTTGCAGCATTCGCAGGCAAGGAGATTATAGAGAAAGCTTATAAACATGCGGTTTCGTGTAGATACCGATTCTTCAGTTATGGTGATGCAATGTTTCTCTATAACCGATAGACAAACTACGACCCTATCTTTTGACATTTTTTACATGGGAAGGGGAGATAGAAGAGAATTAGGATGTTTGAGTTTACAGTGCTACAAAAGGGCGAAGGGTCTGCACGATTGGGTAAACTTCAGATACGAGACATGAAAGTGGAAACACCTGTTTTTATGCCTGTTGGAACCTATGCTGCAGTGAAAGCTGTGTCTCCTCAGGATTTGAAGGACATCGGTGTTCAAATAATTCTCAGCAACGCATACCACCTTTATCTCAGACCAGGGGAAAAATTGATAAAAAATCTCGGAGGTATTCACAGCTTTACAGGCTGGGATGGTGGTTATCTTACCGATTCAGGGGGGTTTCAAATCTTCAGCTTATCACCTCTTCGAAAGATTGAACAGGATGGAGTGACCTTTCGATCCCACCTTGATGGCTCCAAGAAATTTCTCACCCCTGAGGATATTGTGCAGATCGAAGTTGACATCGGAGCAGATATTATCATGCCACTCGATGTCTGTCTTGCCGCAGAATCTTCACATGAAGAAGCACAGAAAGCAGCAACGATTACGGTTCAATGGGCAAAACGATCGAAGTCTATATTCAGACGAATCGGGGGTACAGGTACACTGTTTTGTATTGTTCAGGGCAACATGTACAAGGATCTACGCGAACGATGTGCAAATGATCTTTCTGAGATCGATTTTCCAGGATATGCGATAGGCGGTCTCTCCGTCGGTGAAGATAAATCCACCATGTACAACGTGATCGAATATACCACACCCTTACTACCTGAAAACAGACCGAGGTATCTCATGGGTGTGGGGGCTCCAGGGGACATACTAGAAGCTGTATTGCGTGGTGTCGACATGTTTGACTCTGTGCTCCCAACAAGAAATGCTCGAAATGCAACTGTATTTATTCCTGGAGGAAAGCTCCTTCTCAGGAATGCCCAGTTGCAAGAGGACAAAAATGCAATTCAAAATGACTGCCACTGTTACACTTGCAGGAATTTTTCACGTGCCTATATCAGACACTTGTTTAAAACCCGTGAGTTGCTGGCTTATCGCCTTGCAACGATTCATAATCTCTATTATTTGACCCACTTTCTTGCTCAGCTACGGGAGGCTCTTAAAAGGGATAGACTTAAACAGTTTTATGAAGATTTTAAAAGGGGAATGCTGTAATGAGTGTTTCCAGTTTAACCTTCTGGGGTTCTCTCTTCTTCTCTTGTGCCAATTATTTGAAAAATTAAATCAAAATTCATTATATTGTTCCACTGGGGATTTTTCAGACTAACGTCTTTGAACCGTGTGTCGTCACTGTCACCAATTAAGTTGCCTCCATTGGCATGCCAATTGAAAATACAGCTTCCCGACGACCGTAGAGCAATCCAGTAGCTCCCCTTATCTAAAAAAGTATTTGTTTTTTTCCCAACAGGAAAGCTCAGCCATGGATTATCCACCATCATGAATCTGACCCTTGGGGAATGTATACTAAAGGTTTTAAATAGTACCTCACCAGGGACTCCGCCGTCATCGGAGTAAATTTCAAGCCAGATTCTTCCTTCGTCACTGAATTTAATAAGAGGAAGTCTAACCTCCACGAGATTAAACGGAAAGGTAGCGTTGAACTTTTGTGCGTAAACTCGTTTTTGGGTCGCTACGATATCAAGCAGACGGTTCATATCGCTGTTTTGCGCTACAATACCTTTTTCACCGATAGGGATTTCAGCAGTTTCCTGAGGGGTAATTATTTCGGTAAAATCGAGTTCAGGTTCTTTTGTATAGCGGTTGAAATCTATAACGGTTGAGCTCATAACAATTTTGTTTACCTCTTCATCTCCAAATCCCTTCATCGTGAGAGATGAATTGTCTGATTTTATATCATAGATGTATTCCTTAAAATCGATAATATCTCCCTGCTCAACCTGCCAGGTATTCGTTGCATAATCTGAATCAGGTCCAACAGAAAATTTGATGAGATGAGATGTTGTCCCGAAGTAGGTGCCCTGGGGATCATAGGATATCCATCCCAGATCAGGGAAATATACTTCCAACCAGTACTTTTCATCATTTGGATAATCATTTACAAAACTCATCCCATCAACAGCGACTGAAATTTCCTGCTGGAATGATATTCCGTACACCACTCTCACCGGTATTCCAATGCCCTTGAATATGGCTGCTGCAAGATTGCATATGCCCCGTTCATCACCAGCTTTCATCTTTAGTACCGATATCGCATCATACTCTTTTTGAACATGAGATATATTGGACAGATGGATATTCTTGTCTACCCAAATAAAAACATTTTTCACGACATCGATTTCACGATTCAAGCCGTATGATATGGCTCTTCCAATATAATTGATCATAAAATCATTTGAGGGGGAAAGCTCGGTAGAAGTGAGGAAGATACGCTGTTGATCCTCGATAACAACGGGAAATGGCGCCTTACTTTCAATTTCATAAAAGTTTGAATATACCTGCGCTGAGAACTGGAGATCGGTTTGAATGATGTGTATTTGCTTGTTCCATATGAGATCGATACCGCTGTTGCCAAATTCGTCAATGAACTCTACTGTTTCGGTTGGGAAAGGGGTAAAGCTTTTTCTCAGACGTGAAATCGTTTGTGTATTCAAACCTTCTGTCTGCGTTGGAGGGAGATACATTCTGAAGGTGAGGTTTTTGGTTTCAGAGTAGCTGCTGAATCTTCTTGTTAAATAAGCGGTTACCGAACTTTCCATCTCTCCTTCAACATTGATCAGCTCGGCATACAAATTCAACGCCCCAGCCGCCATGACCATCAAAAACAGTAGTCCAACCGCAATTTTTCTCACACTTCCCATCTTTTTTCCGAAAATAGTATTGATTTGCCCGAGTAAGTTACTAGAATTAGTAGTGAAAAGCAATACAAAATGCGATGGCTTAAAATTGCATCATCCATATTCTCACCACTCATCGTAGCGTTGTTAAGCGGTCTTATTCTTGTTCGTTATGGCTATATAGGTGGAAAATGGTTTTTATTTATCGTAATCATAGGGCTTTCCCTATCAATATCGAACAGTATAATCCTGATAATCAAAATCTCGAAAAAATAAAAGGTTTGAGAGAAGGAATTTAATACCATGGTGAAACGAGGGGTCACCATTACAAGAAAAATAATGATTAGGATCGTTATCCACTTTCTTGTATTTTTTTTAACCGCCACGACTTATTTATTAGCGGATAAGAGCAGAATTTTTGATACGGTCACCGGAGTTGATGAAAATGGAGAGATAGAATACATTCAAACCCCTCTCCCGCGAATAATTCTATCAAAAAAAGAAATTTATCATTACGAGACTATTGAAGTATTTCTTTACGGTGTTGATGATATCGAATCGGATAATTTTCATATACAGGTAATACATGAAGGTAAAGTGTATCCCTCTGCAGGCATAGAATATAAGATACCCTTCGTACGATATGATCTTTTTTATAGAGCTGTGTGGCTTCCCGGCTGGAATGAAAAGGAGGGAGAGTACGCAATACAGATCTATTTTGGAGAGATGCTGTTAAAGACCGATGAAGAGATTACTTTTATACTGAAACGTCGACCGCTTCCTCAAATAAAGGAGGGGCTCTCAATTGTGGATCTAGAGATGAATAAGAGTATCAAAGAAATGCATTTCTTTGATCCAGAGGGACGGAAAACCGACTATAGAGCGATTCTCGAATGGGCGCAGTTTATGAATGCCGATATGATCTGGATACTTTCCGGTGAAACGACAACTTTCAAAGAGAGAAAAAGTTTATCACCCTGGGATATTGGACCACTTGAAAATTTAAAATTGATAAAAGAAATTGCTGGGGATTACTCAATTGAAATTGGTGCATACATTATGTCTTTTTACGTGCCGGGGAAACAGGGTGTACCAGATTTATATAAACCTGGTATTGGTTATAACAGTGAGCAAGATAAACTCTATAATTCGAAACACATATCCCTATCCTCTGAGGAGAGAATTCAGGACATTGTTGAACTTGCAGGACAGTTTCAGAAGGATCCGGATATTCACTATATAGGATTTGATTTCATCAGAACAGGAAGGGGAGATGGCTACGAATTGGCTACTCAGGTAATTGCAGACACAAATATCATAACACCCCCAGGATGGGAAGATTACAGTGCTTCGGATAAGATCAAATGGTTTGCACGCAAAATCGAAGTGGAAAGGGATCCGCTATGCATTGAAAAATGGCGTTGGTGGCGAGCACACAGAGTTGCTGAAATTGTAAAGAGAATTATAGTGGAAGCAAATATAACGAAACCGGTATGGGTATACACTTTGGGTTGGAATCATGGTAAAGAGCATGGTCAGGACCCTATAATGTTTTTCGATGCAGGAGTTACCTACGATGCTGTAATGCTCTATGAAGCCAATCAAAACCAATTTGCTCGACTTCTGGTGCACTGGAATGAGTATATTGAAAAGGGCCAGGGCAACATTCTTGTTGGCAGCAGCGTAGATTATACGCTCCTGGACTCTGACTATTTGAATCCACCTGAAGAGTTTTATAGGCGAAACAGAGAAGGGTACAGAAATGTTGTACGAAATGGATTTGCAAAAGGCATATTCTTTCATGATATCGCACGGGCTTTTTGGGGAAGAAAGGGACAATATACCTTTCGGGAATATGCAATTGCCCATTTGTCAAGTGTGTATAGTATGCGAAAGGACTTGAAAAATCTGGATCTTCTCGTTGATTTAGAACTTAAAGAACCAATTACAGGACAGGTAAGTGGTTTTATAAACATTAAGAACAACAGTACCGGTAATATGAGGGATATACGGGTTGAGCTTATAGCCCCAATATCCTCCGGGACCATAATCTTTCACAGAGAGGTTGTAATCAATCATCCGGGTCCAATAGGGATTTCTCCTGTAGAAACACGGCATATCTATATAGACGGTTTGAATACATTTGAATCGATGATAGTACCTTTCACGATAAAAAATTTAAAAAGTGTGCCCAGGAATATAATTTTTAGAGTTGAAATTGCAAGCGAGCAGAATTACTATGTATATGAATTTCTCAACACTCACGATGTACAGAAAATTTTGGTCCGGAAATGAAACCTCTCTTCTTCTGCAGGAACATGCTATGCAGAACCGTTATTTTAGGACTTTCTCTCTTCTTTTTCATTTCCTGTTCCGACAAAGTAAAAAAAAGATTCGAAGAAGGAGATAAAGCACAAAAGGAGTTCCGGTCCAAACCACACAGGGCAAGTGAGGAGGATGAGGATTTCACTCATTTAATTGCACCAACAGAGGACGTGAACGACATTGGAGTTGTTGAAGAACTTAATCCAGAAATATTTGTAAAGATTACTATTTTGTATAAAAGAGAAAGCAAGAAATGGCTGAAGCAATCGCAGAGCATGAGCCCGGATGAGCAACGTCGTTACATCGAATCGGTAAATAGGGATTTTTTTTCTCTATTTGGTCTAACCGAAGAGGAGTACATTACATACAGCCAAAAACATATCGACGAATTAGATGCGTACATGAGGCGTCATCCGGAATTGATGTCCGATATAATGGAGTAGTGTACTTTGCGGTTATGATATATTGAAAGTCTGTCCTTCGCGAGCATAGGTAAGATTTTGGAATTTTCTTTTATACATTGAATAATTCTTCTTGAGTTGCTCGTCCGTAACAGTTGGATCGTGATGGGTAAGAACGAGGTTTTTAACTCGTGCTTTTTTTCCTACCTCAATAGCCATGTCAGGAATGCTGTGTCCAAATCCCTGTCTTGGTATGGGGAGTCCAGTATACTGTTCTATCGTATACTGGGCATCGTGAATCAGTAGATCTGTATTTTCAGAAAAATTTGTGAGTTTTGCGTTACCAAAGGCATAGCCCTCTACATCAGTTGCAAATACCACAGACCTTCGTTCATGCTCGATTTTGTATACAAATACTCCATTGGCAGGATGAGAATAGTCGTTTAAAATTCGGATCACGATATTCGAAGCCTTTAATTCGACCTTATCCATGAACTTATTCAAAATAATGGGCTTGGTATTCAGATGATCCTCAAACATAATAATAACATTTTCTTTTACGGTTTTGATTTCTTTTACGGAGTTGGAACTATCAAAATCAATGGGGAAATTTGGTGGGGTCATTGCTCGCTCCAGTACAACTGCAAGTTCACCACCATAATTTTTCGGACCATACATGTGAAGTATTGTCTGTCCAAGAAAGAGCGGTGTAAAGAAGGGGAGTCCCTGCGTATGATCGTGATGGAGATGCGTGAATAGTAGTGTTAATTCGAGTGGTTCTTTACTTCCCGATTTGAAATATTCTGCCGCAATTTTGTTACCAAGGTTTATTATTCCCGTACCGGCATCGATAATTATCGTCACTTTACCAATTGTAACTTCGAGGCAAGTAGTGCTTCCTCCAAAATAGAGAGTATCCTTTCCAGGTACTGGGTGACTGCCGCGTACACCCCAGAATTTCACCGTGAAGTTTGTTTGCATTCATCTCCCTTTTAGATGGACATTACACCTGACTCTGTTATTAAATAATCGACAGGTAGATCATAATCCTTAACAGGTAAATAATCCATAATTAGGCGGTCGTAGGTAAGAGCACATGTTACTGCATGATTGTGCTTTTTCATAAATCGGTCATAGAAGCCACCGCCGTAACCGAGCCTGTCACCCTGGAAGGTAAAACTGAGACCTGGTGCTATGATTAGTTCGAGATCACTATAGGAAAGCTCTTTACACGAACTGGTCGGCTCATATATACCGTATTCTCCGGGAGTAAGGCATGAATCTACAGCATCGATTATGTAAGCCCTCATCTCACCTTTGGAGCGATTGATTCGTGGTACCGAGACAACCTTTTTAAATAGAAATGATTTTTTTAAAATAGGATACGTGTTGACTTCACTTCTGAAACTTACGTAACAAAATATATAACGGGATTTTTTGTATATTTCCCAGGAAAAGAGGTGTTCTGAAATTATAGCATCGAGAATTTTCTTTTCCTCTTTTGGAATATCGTCGCGTATCTGTTGTGCTTTTCTACGAATCTCCCTCTTGTTGATCGCTTTTCTCCTCTTTTCGGAGATTTTTTAAGAAATCGAGCCTTTTTTTCATTTCCCTTTCCTGACCGAGAATTCCCGGCTTGTAGAATTGTAATCTCTCCTTCATGTACTCCTGTACTACATAATGATACTTAAAATCATGGGGATACTGGTAATTCTTTACTGAAGGATGGGATGATTTCAGGTAATCGGGTACATCGCTCGTCCCCTTTGTTTTCACGTACTCCAGTGCTTTTGATATTGCCAGATAACTGGAATTACTCTTAGGCTGGAGTGCGAGATAGAGAGTGACATGCGAAAGGATGATTCGTGCTTCGGGCATCCCTATCATATCCACTGCATCATAGGCAGCAACTGCAAGCACGAGGGAAAAAGAATCGGCAAGACCTATATCTTCACTTGCGAGAATGATCAGTCTTCTGGCTATGAAAAGCGGGTCTTCACCGCCTTCAAGCATGAGAGAAAGCCAGTGAAGCGATGCATCAGGGTCGGATCCCCTGATAGACTTAATATAGGCTGAAATAATGTCGTAATGATAATCCTCATCTCTATCGTAAAGCAACTGCTGGCGTTGTATTATTTTTTCCAGATCCTCCACGGTAACATGGGACAGTTCACCAAGTACGAGTGCCGTCTGGAGAAGGTTAAACATTCTTCTTGCATCACCGTTTGAAAATTGTATAAGGTAATCCCGAGCTTTTTCCTCTAGGGTAAATCCCTCCTTTCTTTCCGCCTGTTTTAAAATAAGACCAAGAGCATTATGGGACAGCCTTTCGAATTCAAAGAGTAGAATTCGAGATCTCAAGGGGGGTATCAGATAAAAGAATGGATTTTTCGTAGTTGTTCCTATGAGCGTAACCAGACCCTCTTCTAGTGCTGGTAAAAGGCCGTCCTGTACCATTTTATTGAATCGGTGGATCTCATCAATAAAGAGGAGGGTGTTATTTCCAATCAACCTGTTCTGCTGAGCTTTTTTTAATGATGCTCTTAGGTCATCAGTTTTTGCTGTAACTGCGTTGAGTCGGATGAATTCACTTTTTGTTCTTCTGGCAATGATCTTTGCCAGCGCTGTCTTTCCACAACCTGGAGGTCCATAAAAAACAGATGAGAGCATCTTATCTTTTACTATGAGCTTAAAAAGTGGACCGTCCTCAGCAAGGAGTTTCTCCTGCCCGAAAAATTCGTCTAGATCTTTCGGGTCACATTTTTGTGCCAGTTGTTCGTTTTGTTTATCTTTAAAGAGATTGTTCATTCTTCCTCATCTCGGTGAATTTAGGATGTCAAGAGCATCTTACCCGTTTTTATGAGCTCTTCTGTTCTTTGGTTTGACAGTGACTCAGCGACAATTCGTACAATCGGCTCAGTATTTGAGCTCCTAATGTGGAGCCATTCAGAAGAGTTATATATTTTTATACCATCTAAAGTAATATATGAGTAATCTGAAAAAATTTTCCTTGCCTTTTGAAGAATACGGCGATTAGACAGTTTTAGACCCGACAAAGATACTTTATCTTTTTTCATACAATATGATTTGAAATCTTTTATGAATTGTGAAAGAGGCTTATTTTTTTCAGCAGCAAGGAGATCAAGAATAAATCCCATGGCAACGATAC
>CAYFYU010000044.1:27952-29074 GCA_964347455.1 uncultured Spirochaetota bacterium
GTCCCTGCATGGGTTGATTTGAGGGATAATAGCTCCGCCGTTTCCCTCTCCACCAAGGAGAAGCTCCTTATCGATAAGTGCCTTGGTAACGTACATTTCACCAATCTTTGTACGAATAACTTTTACGTTGTGATGTCTTGCTAGATCATCAACCATCATCGATGTGGATAGATTGCATGCAATATCGGTCTTTTTTTTACGAAGAAAAGATTCTCCGACCAGTACGAGGGTGTATTCTTCACCAATGGGAACTCCGCCGTCAGCAACCACGGATAGTCGATCGGCATCTGGATCCTGAGCGAACCCAATATCCGCTTTTACTTTCCTTACAAGATTACATAGTTTTGATAGATTTTGGGGTAGGGGCTCCGGCTCACGAGGGAATAAACCGGACGCCTCTTCATGAATACCAAAAACCTCACAGCCGAGTGATTCAAGAAATTCTCTATCGATAACCGTTCCAGACCCACCCACAGGATCTATGGCGACTCTGAATCTTCTCTTTTGGATAAGATCGATATTCAGAAAACGTAATACCTCTTCGATATGGAGCTCAACCGCTTTATCATTTACCAGTGATTTACCTATTTCATCAAATTTACTCCATTTCAGGCGACTCTGCTTTTCCCTGTATATCCTGATCTTTTCAATGGTGTCCTCGGTTAAGAATAGGCCCTTGGAATCACATAACTTCAAAGCATTCCATTGGGTTGGATTATGGCTGGCAGATATTACGATGCCGCCATCACACTTTAATTTTCTGGTCGTAAGCAATACCGTTGGTGTCGGGGCGATTCCAATATCGATGCTGTTCCATCCGAGTGCGTTGATGGTACCCACAACGATCTTTTGAATATAGCTGCCGCTTGCTCTTGTATCACGTCCAATGACGATGGTACCCGAAGGGCGACCGAGAACATAAAGAAAGGATGTAACCCAATCTATTATCTGGTGAGGGGTGAGATCGTGTCCAACGACACCACGAATTCCAGAAACACTGACCATGAGCGACATCAGAACATTCTCCAGCAGGACCTCATCTCTTTACAGAAAGATAGTACGCACTATAGATAAAAAAGTAAATGCAAAGGTGAACAAACTTATTCATTGAGTATGATAATT
>CAYFYU010000045.1:0-24114 GCA_964347455.1 uncultured Spirochaetota bacterium
ATGCACGGCAGTACCGTAGGAGCTGTCATGTATCGAAGGTGCTGTCAAGTACCATCTTCGGTTTCAATACAAAAGTAAAGTATTCGAGTTTTTTTTGCTCATATCTTCTGCAGGTCCTGACTCTCTTTTACTTGACCTGAAAAATAGCCGTTGTTAAATTCAATTCCGCGAATTACAAGGAAGAAAAGAGGGGGAAACAAGATAAGTGTTAATTAATTATTTAACAATCTCCTCCGGATAGTATAGTACATCTTTTTATTGACCATCGTCAAGCAATAAATTGAAACTTTCACGATGCATGAACTGTCGATTGCAGAATCACTTCTTCAAATCATAAAAGATAGAGCTTCAGAGGAAGGAATTAGCAGAATTCATAAGATCAATCTAAAAATCGGTGAATATTCCGGCATATTTACAGATGCTCTTATCTTTGCCTTTGAAATGATTGCAAAGGATACGATCTCTGAAGGTGCCCTCATTAACATTGAGAAATCACCTGGAGACGAGCTTCAGATCTTGTCTTTTGAGGGCGACTGAAGAGAAAGGAAAGCTGTATGAAAGTAAATGTTATGTCCGATATATTGAAGGCGAATGATCTCCTTGCCCGGGATATCGAGAATCTCCTCCGGGACAGGAAGATCGTATCCTGGAATGTTATGGGTTCGCCTGGCGCTGGAAAGACAGCGCTATTGGAAATGCTCATACCGATGCTACCTGACGGGGTCAAAGCAGCGGTCATCGAAGGGGATCTGGCTACCTCTAATGATGCGGAGCGTATCGCAAAAACAGGGGTACAATCGGCCCAGATAAACACGAACGGTGCATGCCATCTCGACGCGGCAATGGTGCGGTCGGCTGTGGACACACTCAATCTCGACGGAATTTCGCTTCTGTTTATTGAAAATGTCGGAAATCTTGTCTGCCCTTCGAGTTTTGCGCTCGGTGAAAACGGAAGAATCCTCGTATCAAGTATAACAGAGGGGGACGATAAACCGGAAAAGTACCCTTCAATGTTCAAAACTGCTGATCTTGTGGTACTGAACAAGATGGACCTCAAAGACAGGACCAACTTCAATATGGAAACGTTCAAACGGGGAATGGACAAGATCAACCCTGGAACCGAAGTGATTCCAGTTTCCGCTGTCGATAAAACGGGTTTTGAAAAGCTCCTTGGCTGGATTTTGAACAGGCTATAGTATATGGGAAAAGCCGGGATTACAGGTGCATCTATCCGGTTCCGGGGAATAGTGCAGGGAGTGGGGTTTCGCCCCCTTGTATACCGCCGGGCACTCTCCTTCAATCTGAAAGGATTCATTCGGAATACCGATACCGGGGTTTTGATTAAAGTAGATGGAACTGAAGAAGTCATTAGAAGTTTCTACAACGATATACTCACACATCCACCTGTTTTAGCACAGATCCATTCCAGTTCAATTGACATTGGAAATTCTCATGGATTCGAGAATTTTGTAATCATTAAGAGTGAGAAAGAGGGGAGGGGATTTACTCCGATCTCTCCCGACGTTGCAACCTGTGAGGCCTGCCGGAAAGAGATATTGAACCTTGCAGACCGCCGTTATCGATATGCTTTCACAAATTGCACTGACTGTGGACCTCGCTTTACCATTATTCGCGCGGTTCCCTATGATCGGAAATACACAACCATGAGTGTATTTCCGATGTGTTCTAGGTGCAGTGAGGAGTATGAAGACCCGATCAATCGCCGGTATCATGCACAGCCAAACGCTTGTCCAACCTGTGGGCCAGAGCTGAAGCTGGTGAAGCAGGATGGTACTACAATTGATGGCGATCCCATCGAGAGTACAGTCAAACTCCTGAAAAGGGGTAAAATAATTGCGGTAAAGGGACTTGGTGGTTACCATCTTGCCGTTTCACCCAGGAAAAAGGAATGGGTAGAGCGACTCCGAAAGAGAAAACGCAGGCCTGGGAAACCGTTTGCATTGATGGTCAGAAATCTCGATGTTGCACAGAAGTACTGCAGAATAAATGAGGAGGAAGAGAAGCTATTGTTGTCTTCTGAAAGACCTATTGTTCTGCTCAAGAAGGATCGGGATGGTCTGTATCTTCCCCGTGAAACATCGCCTGATACTGAACTTTTGGGCCTGATGCTTCCCTATACACCGCTCCATCATATTCTGATGGAAGAGGGACCGGAAATTCTGATCATGACTTCCGCCAATATGACTGAAGAGCCACTGAGCTATCAGGATCAAGATGCTTCACAGAGTCTGCGTGATATTGCCGACGGATTTCTGACTCACAATAGGGAGATCCAGCGTCCCTGTGATGATTCAGTCATTGGTGTAGTGGAGGGCAGGGTTGTGCCCATCAGAAGATCACGGGGTTACGTTCCTCGTATGGTAAATGCAAATTTCCCGGATAGCCAAATTCTGGCTGCAGGAGCCAGTGAAAAAAACACTTTCTGCGTATTCAAAGATGGAAAAGCGTTTATGAGCCATCATATTGGTGATCTGAACAATGTGAAAAGTATCGATGCCTATACGAATGGGATACGCGACTTTCTTGACATGTTCAGGATGACGCCGGAAGCAGTTGTATGTGATCTGCATCCAGACTATGAAAGCACGAGATATGCTGAAAAGATCGCCGAGGCATGGGGTATACCACTTTTCAGGGTACAGCACCACCATGCCCATATTGCAGCGGTGTTGGGGGAGAAAGGGGTCTCACAGAAAGTTATTGGAGTGGCTTTTGATGGTACAGGTTATGGCGATGATGAGACTGTCTGGGGAGGAGAATTTCTCATTGCAGATGTTTCAACATACGAAAGGGCAGGCCACTACGCTCTAGTTTCGATGCCAGGCGGTGAGAAGAGCATACAGGAAACAGACAGGATGGCAGTGGCATATCTCATCTCCACATATGGCACATCATCAAAGATTCCTAAATTAAGGGTCGTTGATGAGATTGGGCAGCAGAGACTGAATTTGTTGGAAGAGCTAATTGGAGCCGGGGTGAATACACCGCTTACCTCCTCCTGCGGGCGTCTCTTTGATGCTGTTTCGGCGCTGCTCGGTTTGTGTACCAAACCTCAATATGATGCTCAGGGTGCTATACTGCTTGAAACGGAGGCACATGAACTTGATGAGCTTGTCGAGCCCTATCCCTACAGAATAGCTCCAGATCTCGTACTCCATTTTGAACCGATGATTAAAAGTATCGTTCGGGATATCGTGAATGGGGTATCTTCAAAAAGTATTGCCAGGCGATTTCATCTAACTGTTATATTATCTGGTGTTGAGGTGTGCAAGAAGATACGCAAGAAAACCGGTATTGAGGTCGTTGCTCTCGGAGGTGGTGTTTTTCAAAATCGCATTGTTCTGAAGCATTTTATCCGCCTATTAGAACAGAATGGATTCTCGGTTCTTTTTAATTCACTTGTTCCGCCTAATGATGGTGGCATCTCTTTTGGTCAGGGAGTAGCCGCTCTCAGGCTGATGGAAGGAGGTTCAGAGTAATGTGTCTGGCTGTTCCTGGTAAAATAATATCAATGGACGGACCACTGGGTGTTGTTGACATGAACGGTGTCGAGCTCAATGTAGGTTTACAACTCGTTCCCGAGGCCAAAATAGGTGATTACGTTCTGCTCCATGCCGGATTTGCAATACAAGTTATCGGGGAAGAGGAAGCGAAAGAAACTACCGCACTTTTAAATGAAGCTTTCTCTACCGAGGAAGAGGCGTAGTGGATCTCAAACGTTACCGTGAAAAAGAGAGGGTGAGTACAATTGCGGAAAAGATCCACAGTATTTGCCCAGCCCATCCTGTTAACATCATGGAGGTATGCGGAACGCATACCATGGCTATTGCCCGATACGGTCTGAGAGGGCTGATGCCGAAACAGCTACGTTTGATATCCGGTCCTGGCTGCCCTGTCTGTGTAACACCAACGGCAATTATCAACGCAGCAGGGAAGCTCTCAGAGAAACAGAACGTGGCCATAGCAACTTTTGGCGACATGATGAGGGTGCCTGGCACAGAAAAAACACTAGAGGAAAGAAAAGCCGAAGGAGCCGATGTGCGTGTCCTCTATTCTGCCTATGATCTACTCCGAATGAGTGAGGAGGAGCCGGATAAAGATTTCGTATTTATCAGCGTCGGTTTTGAAACAACAACCCCGGGTATAGCACTTGCGATCATCGAAACACAGCGTCGGAGATTAGAGAATTTGTTTTTCATGCCCGCGAATAGATTAGTCATACCCGCGCTGGATGCTCTCTGCAGGGCAGATGACATTAAGATCGACGGATTTCTCTGTCCTGGACATGTGAGTGTCATTATCGGTTCCGATGCCTATATCCCGATTGTCAAAGGATTTCAAATACCCTGTGTGGTGAGCGGTTTTGAGCCGGTGGATATACTGCAGGCAGTCTCTTATATAGTTGAACAAATATCAGAGGGTCGCGCACAGGTAGCAAATGCATATACGCGGGCGGTAACACCCGAGGGAAATAGAAAGGCACAGGACGTGATGAACAGTGTGTTCAAACCGGTAAACGCAGAATGGCGTGGGATCGGAAGCATACCAGACAGCGGATTGGAGCTGAATGAGGAATTCGCCCGTTTCGATGCGCTGAGTAAATTCCCTGTCGAACTCGTTCACATACCAGATCCGAAGGGCTGCCGCTGCGGTGATGTCCTTAAAGGGATATTGATTCCTCCTGAATGTCCCCTTTTTGGAAAGAGGTGCACACCGATGTCGCCTGTCGGTCCCTGTATGGTATCATCTGAAGGCTCCTGTGCAGCCTACTATAAATACGGCGGTGAAGAGAGATGAAAGACGATAGAATACTGCTGTCCCATGGAAGTGGTGGCCGCCGTACCCGAGATTTAGTTCAAAAGCTCATTGTAAAAATATTCGACAATCCTGTCTTGAACAGGCTGGAAGATTCCTCGGAAATATCGTCCTTATCCCCGAATGATCGCCCCGTAATGACAACCGACAGCTATGTGGTCAGCCCGCTTTTTTTTCCAGGCGGTGATATTGGTAAATTGTCAATATGCGGAACCGTCAACGATCTTGCAACTGCTGGCGCAGAACCCGTTGCCCTTTCAGTCGGATTGATTATTGAGGAGGGATTTCTGCGTGCCGATCTCGAAAAGATTCTCGTATCAATGAAAAAAACTGCGGACAGTATTCCTGTACCTCTTATTACTGGAGACACCAAGGTTGTCGAGAGGGGAAGGGGTGATGGTCTCTACGTTTCGACAACAGGAGTGGGCAGAGCTGGTTCGGATTTAGAATTATCACCGAACCGTATTGCTCCGGGAGACGTTGTGCTCATTAACGGACCGATCGGTAATCATGAAGCTGCGATTATCTGTGCTCGGAAGGAATTCTCATTTGAAGTTGATGTCCGCTCCGACTGTGCACCCTTAAACCGATTGATGCGGAAGGTCATAGAAGAGGTGAAACTGGTTAAATGTGCCCGGGACCCCACCCGAGGAGGAGTTACTGCGGTGCTCACCGAATTCGTCGAAGATTCAAGGTGCGGGATTACTATTGAGGAGGGACAGCTGCCGGTTGATGTTTCGGTGCAGAGCATCTGCGATATACTCGGTATGGACCCCCTCATGATGGCTAACGAGGGTAAGATGATAATAGTTGTTGAGGAGAGCTCAGCTGACAAATGTTTGGAAGTAATGCGCAGTGTCCCAGAAGGAAAAAAGAGCAAGGTTATCGGCAGTGCTCACCCTGGAAATCCAAGGCTTACCTTGAAGACGGAGTACGGCACCACCAGAGTTGTCACCATGCCCATGGGTAATCAGCTTCCGAGAATATGCTAAATTAAAAGGCTGGAACAGCGAATAAAACTCCACCGAGTAGCAGCCATGCTATTAAGAGAGTCAACCCTATATTGAAGATCTGACCTACCCAGTAGAGGTGCAAGGGCTTACCCTTTGTAAAGTACTTGCCCAATTCCCTGAAATTGCTGTGCAGCCCGATACTAACGAAAGCTAGAGCAAAAAATTCTGATCGAAAAACCTTTGAGAACTTCAGTACGCCACTGACGCCATCGCTACCGATGGCCGGCGTGAGTAAAAAGGAAAAAACCAGTGAAGCAACAATAAAGCCCACGATGAATTTCGGCATCCTGAACCAGATCTCCCAAGGGCTCGGCTTCTTTGCACCCGGTTTTTTCTCAACTCTTGTTACCCACAAAGTGGCGACCACAAAGGCAATGATACCGATGAGAATATTCTGAATCATCTTGATAGTAACCGCTGCTTCCAGGGCAAGGGGACCAACCATCTCACCAGAGGCTGGAACTGCACCGGTCGAGTCGACAGTTCCTCCAATCCATGCTCCGCCTATAAGCTCACCAATGCCCAATGCCCGTACAAGAGCTGGCATGCCCACCATCATCAGTACAGTGAAGACAAGCGTTTGCCCCACTGCAATGGTTATGTAATCCTCTTTTGCCTTGCAGGCTTCTCCGGTGGCTATGGCAGCTGATACGCCACACACCGATGCAGCAGCTGAAATCGGCAGGACAAGTTCCCTTTCCATTTTAATTGCCTTGGTGCCATAGAGGTACATGACATAGAGAACAATGGGAGTTACACCCCAGGCTATACCCAGGCCGTATGGCCCCATGGCCATGATTCTCGAGAAGAGAATTTCGGCACCGAGTACCACCAAACCGCATTTTATGTACAGCTCCGTTCTCACACCTGTCTGGAGCCATTTCGGCACGCCCACGGTATTAGAGACAATCAATCCGATTATCAGCGCCCAGAGAGGATAGGAAAATCCCAATGCTTTGAGCGTTTTCTGGCTACCTATCCATATGGCAATTAATGCGATTATGAAAACAATGAGAAAGGCGGGAACAAAGGTCTTCACCTTTTCACCCATGACCCGCAGGGCAATGAGATATATTATGAGGAGGCCCACGAACATGTAAGCGTAGCTCAATAGGGTTTTTCCCTTAAAGGCACTCAGGGGATTGACACCCCAAGTCTGAATTTTAGGCAGCTTATATACGACTCCTATAATTCCAGGAACGCACAGTGCAAGGACTATGAAGCCTATCCAGCATGCCCACCAGTCTTCTTTCTTATAAAGGTTTGAATGGTTGAATTCAGCTTTAGCTCTTTTCACTGTTTTCTCCTTTACTCATAATATTGGAGAAGCTGAAAATGATTGTTACATTCTATTATTCTATTGGGATATGTCCAATAAAAATGTCTTATAGGCGATAGAGTAAAATTATAATTTGTTATTGAGCTGAAAGTGCTGCCAAGTACTGAAAGTGCTGCCAAGTACTGAAAGTGCTGTCAATTTAGGAACGATGTGAGAAATTATGGGATGATAAAGTTTTTAAAATCCTCAACCGTTTCGAAGTAGGCCACACAGTTTTTCTGCATGTACTCACGGATCTGAGGAATGGAATGACCCCATCCAGCCCCTGCGACGGGAACTTTTGTGGCTCGGCCCATGAGAACCCCAGGCCTCAGGTCGTCGATGATCAAGGCTTGCGAAGAATCTAATCCAAAATAGTTCAGTATCTCCTGTACAGGAAAAGGACTTGGCTTCCTTCTTTCCTCATTATAATCCCATCCAAATATGATATCGGGAACGAAATCTTCTTTTCCATTATAGGATTTGTAGTCACGTTCGATTATGTCCCTTTCTGAATGCGAGACAACGGCAACTAATCCGCCCCTTTTACGATACTCAATGAGTGCTTCGATAAATCCCGGATAGAATTGAGGAATTCTGTTGGATGTGAAATCTCTCCAAACCTTGTACTCAACTTGAATTTCGTCTTCGCTGAATCGAAGCTCATCAGTCAAGTAAACCATGATCCCTGGGTGGAAGTTTTTTAAGAACCATTCATCGAGGTTGATCGGCTTTTGCTTCGGTCTCAGAATTCTCATAACCTCAATATGCGCAGGATGGTGGATCATCGCAGTACTGTTGACTGCAGTATCGTCGTGATCGATAATGAGACATTTATGGATTAATGTCATTTGGAACATACCGCTGTTTTTATTAAAAGAGGGATAAATCCTTTGAAACGCTCCCGTCAGTAAAATAGTATAGATTAGGTCGGTTAGCTACAAAAATAACTCCGCAATGATGAATATTGCGGAGTTATTTTTTTAGAAGTTACAGATAATCCCTTGATGTATGTTTAAGCGGACGCTGTTGTATTATCATAAATAAATAACAGTGATTATCTCGCAGCGTCTGTTCTTTTTAGTTCGTTCCTGATTTCCATCTTCTCAAGCTCTCTCTGGAAGAGCTGGTTTTCAAACCTTTACAAACATCACGATAGTGTAGGTAAGGAAATGCTGTATAAACTCATTGTTTCACCGAAGGTCCTGAAAAGGAATGTGGGTATCCTTTAAAGCCACTTAGAACCACCCAAATTTCATAAGGAGTGTTCCAGAAAACCCTCCTAGATCACGGTCACTTATACCAGTTACACCTTTTACACCATTAACCCATCGATAGCTCCCCCAACTGAGATTCGAAACCATTCAAAAACGTTGAGGTCCACATCGATGTTCGGTTCAACTGCGAAAAACTCATTGCTGTCACAATTATCCGTCAATGTGTTTTCACTGACAACTTCACCACCACCAACCAGCGTATAGACAGTAAGATGAACAACACGGTCAGGTAAAATTACATAGCCCATGTCAAAACCACCGTAATCCATATCGATGTCATAGCTAGTCCCTGAAACGGTTGTTTCAATATCGGAATCCAACCAAAACAGAGATCCCCCGATGGTGACTCTGTGGTCTATTATCCATGCGCCACCAAATCCGGCCAGATATGTAAAATCGCCGTTGATTGTAGTGAACCTGAATGTCGGTCCACCATAGCACCCGCTCTCAAACTCAAAATCCTTATCAAAGAGTGATTCGTTCTGAGCACTCAGGGTAAATGGGATCGCTACAAAAAGAATGAGAAAGAGAATAAAAAATCTTTTCATCTTGTCCTCCCTATTTATTTTTTGTTGCTGTCTTTTAGACGAGAGACAGTCAAAAAAGGATAGACCTTTATTTGGAATTTTGAGTTGATGGGTAGCGTGCTTGTTAAGGTAATGTCATCTTCGGTAGGGCAAATTAATACTCAGTTAGAAGAACAAAAAGGTCACCTTAAGGGATTGGAAATTATTCTATTTTTCCTCGAATTGTCTCAACCCAATGTAAAGCCTGGACACCTGTTGCGTCAGCAATCTGCGTCCGACAGCTAAATCCAGATGCCACAACAGCAGTACCCTGTTCCCGATTGCGAATAGCAGGAAAAAGGCGTTCTTCACCTATACGCATAGAAATATCGTAGGTTTCCTTGGCGTAACCGAACTCTCCAGCCATTCCACAGCAGCCTGCATCGAGTTCATGAGCCCCTATTTCAGGAACACGGTCGAGGAGGTACTTCATTGATGTGGTGCCAAATAACGCTTTTTGGTGACAGTGGCCGTGGATGATGATTCTATCGAAGGGAGACGTGAAATAGCACTTTAGATTTCCGGAGTGAACTTCCTTAGCTAGAAAGTCGTCGATCATCATGACATTTTCACCTATACGGTTACCAAGGTCTTCGTTATCGATGAGGTCCGGCAGGTCATCAACAAGGGCTGAACAGCAACTCGGCTCGAGCACAACAATTTTCAGCCCCTGCTGGATGTATCTATCGAGATTTTGGAGGGTTTTTCCTCCCTCAATTTTAGCTTCTTGTAAAAATCCGTTGGAAATCTTCGGTCTCTGGCAGCACCCGGTATCTGCCAGCAGAACCTCAAATCCGCATGATTCAAGCAGTTCCACAGCCGATTTGCCTATACCTGGCTGGTGGTAATTAGTGAAGCTGTCACAAAAAAGAGCAACTTTTCTTTTCGAATTAGTCTTTGTTTCTGGTTTCGATGCAAACCACCTTTTAAATGGTACGCGAGCATAGGCAGGAACACGTCGCCTAGAGTCAATTCCAGTCATCATTTCCATGGCCTTTCGAACCGGCCACGCTCTCAAGGTACTATTGACAAAAGGTGCCCATGGCCCTGCAATTTTGGAGGCAATTGAAACGGATTTCTTTATCATTTTTATTCGAAGCGGTATTTGGTGGACCGCGTAGTATCTTTGAAGAAACTCACTCTTAAGTCTTGACAAATCCACATTGCTGGGACACTCAGATTTGCAGCTTTTACAGGAAAGACACAGCTTGAGCAACTCATAGAGGCGTTTGCTGGTTATACCATCTGGCCCAAGCTGTCCCGTCATTGCGAGACGCAGAGCGTTGGCATAACCTCTGGTGGAATGTTCCTCGTCAAGCGTTGCTCTGTAGCTGGGGCACATTGTGCCGGCCAACATCTGTCGGCAATCTCCAACGCCTGTGCACATTTCCACTGCGGCTGAAAACGAACCATCCTCGCGGTAGTGGTACACAGAGGGGTCTGTTGGGATTTTGTAATTTAATCCGTAGCGTAAGTCCTGGTCGATTGGATTGGGATCAACGATAATGCCCGGGTTCATTAGCCCGTCTGAATCAAACAATTTTTTCACATCCCTGAAAGCATCGTATATCTTTTTACCAAAAAATTTTTCCAGAAAGGGACTTCGAACTCTACCATCGCCATGTTCACCGCTTAGGGAGCCCCCGTACTGTTTAACTAGTTTTAATGCGTATTCGGCAATTGCCTTCATGTGATCGATGTCCTGCTGTGTCTTGAGACTTAAGGCAGGACGGACGTGGATAACTCCAACACTGGCATGAGCGTACATTGCAACAGGAACATCGCGCTCTTTGCAGAATTGTAACATTCGGTCCACATATTCGGGCAAGACATCAATAGGCACACAACAGTCCTCGACAATGGGAAGGGGTTTGCGATCGCCCTTCATACCGAGCATAAGACCGAGACCATTTTTCCTTACAGCCCATACCTTTGCCTGTGCACCAGGATCTGTAATTATCGGCCATGCATAACCAAGATCCTGTTTTTGCAAGTCACGCGCCAGAGCCTCTGCTTTCTTCATCGCCTCATCGGGCATTTTACCGAAAAATTCTACGATGAGGATCGCTTTTGGATTACCCTCAATAAAAGCCGTGAGCGGGCGGATACTGAGGTTCTCTCGAGCCCTGATCACAATATCTTCATCCATAATCTCCACAGCTGAGGGTTTATGCCGAAGGATTGGAGCTACAGTGCGAATGGCCTCGAGCAGATCTGCAAAGTGAACCGTACATAATATCTTGGCCTTTGGAAGTGGTACTAGATTTAACTTGCTTTCAAGGAATATACCAAGAGTTCCCTCACTTCCGACTATCAATTTTGAGAGATTCCAGTGATCGGTACTGGTGAATGCATCGAGATTGTAGCCCTGAACACGGCGCATCACCTTTGGATAACGCTTTTCGATTTCCTTTCGATTTGCCTCTATGATATTTTTGAATTCTCTGTAAATTTCCGCTTCACGAGTATTGCCATTAGCATCCTGGGATTTTTTTTGGTAGTCCTCGGGTGTTAGTGCTCTTAAGTGTAGTACCGTTCCATCTGAGAGCAGCACCTTGCTTTCCAATACATGATCCCGAGTCATTCCAAAAATGAGGCTCTTGGTGCCTGCGGAGTTGTTTCCCATCATTCCGCCTATTGTAGCCCGGCTGCTTGTGGCTGGATCGGGTGCAAATTGGAATCCCTCTCTTGCAAGTTTTGCGTTGAGAACATCAAGAACAATGCCCGGCTGAACTCGAGCCCATTTCTCATCGATGTTTACCTCAAGGATTTGATTCATATACTTTGTAAAATCGATGATCATCGCATGACCACAGCATTGGCCGTTGAGGCTCGTGCCCCCTCCGCGGGACAAAATATTAACATGGTATTTTGCTGCGATTCGCACAGCAGCGCACACATCCTCCTCATCCCTCGGCTCAACCAATGCTACCGGTGTTATCTGATAAATGCTGGCATCGGTTGCGTATATGCCCAGCGTAACTTCGTCGAAGGAAACGTTTCCCTTGACATGACTTTTCAACTCTCGTTCGAAGTTTTTTCCTCTAGTTTCTCTCACTTTTCTTCCTAAGTTGTCTTATTTTTTCATGATTCGCTGCAGAGCAGCTAAAAGCATGTGCACATGATTTTCAGTGCAACTGTATCCCATCAAACCGATACGCCAGGCTTTCCCTGCAAAATCTCCCAATCCACCTCCGATTTCTATATTGTACTCATTGAGGAGCCGTCCTCTTACCTCAGCATCATCATATCCTGAAGGAATTTTTACAGCGTTCAGCATCGGCAACCGGTATTCCGGGACCGGTATATATTCAAAACCCATAGCTTCCAGGCCGTCACGTAATAGTTCATGGTGCTTTCTGTGACGCTTGAATCGTTGCTCCAAACCCTCTTCAAGAATCAATCTGAGGGCTTCATAAAGAGCATAGTTCATTGAGATAGGGGCAGTGTGATGATAAGCCCGTTTGGCGCCGGACCAGTACTTTCTCACCATACTCAAATCCAGGTACCAGCTCTGGACCTTTGTTTTTCTCTTTTCCATTACCTCCACGGCCTGTGGGCTGAATGAGACCGGTGAAAGACCTGGTGGTGCGCTGATACATTTCTGCGTGCCACTGTATGCTGCGTCGATTCTCCAATCGTCAACCCGTACATCAATGCCGCCGAGCGAAGTGACCGTATCAACAAGGAACAGAGCACCCGCATCATGTACAATTTTACTGATCTCTTCTAAAGGCTGGAGGACACCGGTTGAAGTTTCAGCATGTACTATTGCGACCAGTTTGGGCTTACAACTCTCGAGAGCCTTTTTAACCTTTTCCGGTTCAATAGGATTTCCCCAGGGTGCGTCAACTCGAATCAATTTTGCACCGCATCGCTCAACAATATCGCACATTCGATTTCCAAACACACCGTGTACGCATATCAGGGCTTCATCACCCGGTTCAAGCAAATTAACAAGGCAGGTTTCCATTCCTGCGCTTCCAGTTGCTGAGACCGCAAAGGTGAGCTGGTTTTTTGTGCGGAATAATTTTCGTAGCATTTCCATTACACCATCCATGATTTCGATAAACTGCGGGTCGAGATGGCCGATCATTGGAGTTGCCATTGCTTTGAGCACTTGTGGGTGAATATCACTGGGACCAGGTCCCATGAGAATTCGTGCGGTTGGATTCAGTTCTTCTGCTATAGACATTATACTCTCCTCATAAGAAATCTGAAGTCGGCTTTTAGTGATATTTGTTCATAGTGGAATCGGCTCATAAAAATAAGAAATGTGTTCCCTTAATTCCCATAAGAATATGTCAGGTGCCGATATCATGTCAAGCGTATTGTGGTATGAGCCTCAATTTGGCGAATGGGGAACAAGATGTAAAATGTAATTCATTGTAAACCGTTCGGTTGAGTTCCAATATGAGTTCGATTCTCAGAGGCTGCGAATAAAAATTTTCTTATTCTATTTATTTCCAAAATATATTCCAAACCCAAAGTATTGAAAATTCTCTCTAAAAAATCTATCCATGGTCTTCATACGTTTCCTTATTCTTGTTTTTGTCAGATATATGAACATAATTTTACTGACAGTCAAAAAACCTTCATCGCGCAGCATTCCCCGCATTCCCTGAAATTCCAGGCTGGAAGCTGTAGACTCAAAATGCTTGACGCCGGCTTTCCTAAAAAGTTCCTGCCAATCTTCAAATGTCAAAACGTTTTGCATACAATAAGCGCATAATACATTAGAGACGCCGTCCATGAAATTTTTCGTTGGTGGCTTCTTCCAGCTTAATTCCAGCCACCCCACAAACCCTCCTGGCTTTGTAACCCGTAGCGCTTCTCTCACAGCTCTATTTTTATCCTTTACCAATATGAGCATGGCCTGTCCTATGGCAACATCAAACTCGTTGTCGGAAAACGGCAGATCTAAAGCATCGGCCACTTGAAAACTAACTAAATCTTCCAATCCTTTTCGTCTCGAAAGTGCTATTGATTCAGAGATCAAGTCCTCAGAAATGTCAATCCCAACTACCGGACAACCATATTTTAAAGTAAGATATACCGCAGTGGTTCCTTTGCCACAAGCTATATCTAAAACCCTTTTGCTCTTGTCAATTTTGCAGGATTCCGCCAATCTGTGCGTTGCCCTGAAACCGCCTGGATGGATTACAGTCATACCGACATGATGAGCCATAAAATCGAAAATATCGCAGTTTTCAATTGTACATTCCTTATCTTCCATAATTTAATTCTCCTTTATTCTACAGATACATGAAACGTTTCCAGTCCACCAAAATAATCGTCCAAATTATCAAGTTCTGGATAGCCGTTGGTAATAAAAAATCGGTGTCTAAATCCAAAATTATTTCTTAAGACTTTTTACTGCTCTATCCAACCTTTCAAGTGCACTCAGGAGAATTTTTTTCTGACAAGCTATATTCATTCTCTGAAAACCAATGCCCTCCTTGCCGAAAGTAGGGCCATCGCTCAACCCAAGCTTCGCTTCATTGATAATAAATTTCTTAAGTTGTTCAGGATTCATTCCTAGTTCTCTGAAGTCGAGCCATACCAGGAAGGTAGCCTCAGGTTTTATCACCTTAATCATGGGAGTATTTTGCTTCAAAAAGTTTATAAGCAAGTCAACATTATTTTGAAGGTAATTTATTAATTCATCCAGCCATTCCGAGCCTCTACTATTATACGACGCCTCAAGCGCAACCATTCCCATTATATTTCCTGATCCGATATGCAGTTTTTCAATCAGTGTGTTGAAATTTCTCCGTATTTTTTCGTTTGAGATAATAACGATAGATGTTGATAGTCCTGCAAGATTAAATGTTTTACTTGGAGACATACAGGTTATTACATTGCTCGAAACCTCTGAAGATAATGAGGCAGTTGTTGAATGTGTATGTCCTTTATAAACTAAATCTGAATGGATTTCGTCTGACAGCACGATGATGTGGTGTTTTATGCAAATCTCTGTCAGGTGTTCCAGATCTTCCTTTTTCCAGACATTTCCGGTTGGGTTGTGTGGATTGCATAGAATAATCATTTTTACTTTCGGTTCTATTTTGGTCTTAAGATCATCGAAATCCATCGAATATCGACCGTTGATTAACTTTAATGGATTGGTAACTAATTGACGGTTATGATTTTTAATAGCCGAGAAAAATGGAGGATACACCGGGGGTTGAATTATAATTTTATCTCCAGGTTCAGAAAAAGACATAACAGCAGTATTCAATGCTGTCACAATACCTGGCGAGAAACAGATCCACTCTTTTTGTATATTCCAACCATGTCTCTTTTTCATCCAATAAATAATGGATTTGAAGAATGTTTCCGGTCTGAATGTGTAACCCAGGATTTCATGTCTGAGTCTTTTCTTAATTGCCTCTATAATAAATGGCGGCGTTTTAAAATCCATATCCGCCACCCACATAGGCAGAACATTTTCGGTACCAAAGTATTTTTTTCTAAAATCATACTTGTAACAGGAAGTGCCTTCCCTGTTGATTATTTCATCAAAATTGTATTTCATAAAAGGTTGCACATTCCATATCTAAGTTGGATTTTAGTTATGTTACATTCAGAAATCCTCCGGTCCCAGACGAGAAGATCTCTTGTATATTAACATATACTCTGGTATTCTAAAATATCAATTATATGGTGCAAGTAAAGTATTGGTCTTAGTAAATCACTTTCAGTAGTGCATTGAACAGTCAAATGACAAACAAGAACATTAAAGTAATTGTATTCGATTTGGGTGGTGTCCTGGTGGATTGGGTTGGAGCCCAGGCACTGACTGAGCTTTCTAGAGATTCTCTTTCCGAGGAACAAGCTCGAAGATTTTGGTTAGAGTCACTCTGGGTTAAGAAGTTTGAAATTGGCCGATGTTCCCCTGATCAATTTGCATCGGGAGTGGTTTCTGAGCTCCATTTGGCGGTTTCACCAGACAAATTCCTTGCAGAGTTCGTTTCATGGGATCGGGGATTACTTCCCGGAGCAATCGAGTTGCTCGACAATCTCAGACCGAATTTTTTACTGGTATGTCTCAGCAACAACAACGTACTTCATTGGAAGAAATTGAATGAGAAAGATGGGATAGGTAAAAAGTTTCATCGTCTCTATATATCGCACATTACGGGATTGATTAAACCTTCAGAGGAAGCTTTTGAAAACCTCCTTAACGACTTAAACTATCCGCCGGATACAATATTGTATTTTGATGACAATCAAGAGTGTATTTGGCAAGCACTGAAGTTTGGTATAAGAGCATTTCAGGTTGCTGGTGCTGATGCCGTTCGCAAAGTATTAAATGCGCTCAATATTGATGCGTGAGAAATAATCAATCTGGTGAGTTAACAAGATGAGAAATAATAGATAATTGATTAATAATACCGATATTTGTATAATTAGTCGTGGTGTACAATTGTTAAATTGAATTCAAAAGAGGAGAGAAAATGCTTGGAGAGGAATATAATTTTGATAATATTTTTTTACAGTATAAGCCCAAGATTCATCGTTATCTTTCTCGTTTGATCGGTTTTGACGAAGCCGAAGATCTTACTCAGGAAGTGTTTGTCAAAGTTAATAAGGCTTTGCCTAATTTTAGTGGAAGATCCAAGCTCTCAACATGGATCTATAGAATTGCCACTAATACTGCCATCGATAAGGTGCGGAGCTCGTCGTTTAAACGGACAAAAGATTTTATTCCTGAGGAAGAGCTGATTGAAGAGGATAAAACCGTTGGAAACGATAAAAAAGTACTCTCCATGGATCAACAGATGATTGAAAAAGAGATGAATGAGTGCATCAGATACTTTATCTATCATCTTCCTGAGAACTATCGAACGGTACTTGTGTTGAGTGAACTCGAATGCTTGAAAAATAGGGAGCTGGCCGAAATTCTTGATATCACCCTTGATACAGTAAAAATCAGACTGCATCGGGCCAGGGCTCGCCTCAAAAAAGAACTCGAGCGTCACTGTGACTTCTATCATACTGAAGATAGTAAGCTAGCCTGTGAGCCAACCGAATCCACGCCTGATTTTAAATAAATTTTCCCTAAAAAGCGTATCCTTTGTGGGCCAATCTTCGTCTAAATGATATAGGTTCTAAAACACTATTAGATACGGAGCATACAATGGCTCAGGAGAAAAAAGAGAAATCTAATTCTACTACATCTGCTGGAAATATCCGTGGGATGTTTCAGATGATGAGAATGATGGGTAAAGGATTTAAAGAAGCGGAGGGTTCTTTCGACTGCTTCTCAATGATGGAAGCTATGATGTGCAGCTGGGAAAAAAATCAGAAGAATGGGAAAAAGATAACTAATTTACTTCGATTTCAATAAGGCGACAAACCTACGAGACCGATCATGAGGCTACTTGTTTTGTCGTGACATGCATGTGGTGATCAAAGGATCTTCGAGCGTTCCAAAAGCCATCGGGCTCTGGAATCTACGCCTAACCAGACTATATTTATTTATAACCGCTTCTTTATCTTTCCGTGTTGTAAAGACCCCACAGATGCAACATTTGTGTTTTCATGTACTGTAAACAACCTATAATGATTTAAATATCGGTAATATGTTTTAAGCTTTTGAGGATCCCGTGGCTATCATCATACCGATCTCCTCACGCTTCGCCCCCTTCCCCTGAAATATGCCAACTATTTTCCCTTTTGACATCACCACAATACGATCACTGAGTGACATTATTTCATCAAGATCCTCAGAGACGAGGAAAAGCGCTGTGCCAGCCTCTCTCAATTTCATGAAGAGCTCCCAGGTGTGCTCGATAGCCTTTATATCGAGGCCTTGTGTAGGATAAACCGCCACGATAAATTTTGGTTTCTTCCATGTTTCACGACCCAGAATGAGTCGCTGAATATTTCCACCTGAAAGTATCCTTGTCTGAGACTTCCAGAGATCGGAGACGAGAACCCCGTATCTTTTTACGATTGCCTTAGTGTGATCGGTGATCTGAGACATACTCAAAAAAGATCCCTTTGAGAATGGCCGGTTTCTTACATCCTTGAGCATAACATTCTCGGCAACGGTCATGGGCTCGATCACGCCCATTTCGCGGCGTTTCTCAGGTATGTGTGCAACTCCTGCTTTAATAAATTCTCCGGGAGAGCGGTTCGTATAGTCTTTTCCGTCAATAATAACTTGGCCTTTTGTCGCTAATCGCAATCCTGTAATGACTTCAGCCAGCTCACTCTGACCATTTCCAGAAATTCCTGCAAACCCCAGTATCTCACCTTCCCTGATGTTAAAGGATACACCCTGCAAGGCTGGCTCATCGTCTGCTGCAAAAGCCTCAAGATTCTTAACCTCTAAAAAAACCTTTTTCGATTTGATCGGTTTCCGTTCAAGATGAATGGGAGTCTGCTCACCAAACATAAGCTTCACCAGTTCATTTTTGTCGGTTTTCGATGAATCTCTAGTTCCCATGTTCTTCCCAAGACGGAGAACCGTTACGCGGTCGCCAACCTGTAGGGCCTCTTCGATCTTGTGAGTTATAAAAAGTATTCCATAGCCCATCTTGGCCATATGGTCCAGAGTGGCAAAGAGGTGTTCGGCATCAGCAGAGATGAGTGAGGTAGGTTCATCGAGTATGAGGATTTCCGGATCATGATAGAGTACCTTGATGATCTCTGCTCTCTGCTGTTCGCCAGCTGAAAGATCCTCAACTCTTGATCTCGGATTAATGTACAGTTTATATTTATCGGACAGTTCCCGTACCTTGCTCTCCACCTCAGGGAGCGGAAAGGAAAGATCGGAAGAAGGCAGTCCCAATGCAATATTCTGTGCAACGGTAAAGGGTTTTACCAGCGCCAACTCCTGGTGCACCATACCTATGCCGTGCCGAATGCCATCTCTGGGCGATTTAAGGTGCACTGGCTCACCTTTTACGAAAATCTGACCTTCTGTAATAGTATAAAATCCAGAAAGGCAGTTTGCGATAACGGTTTTCCCAGCACCGTTTTCTCCCAGCATCGTATGGATTTCACCTGCCCTGATATCTATATCAATATGATCGAGAATGAGATGCTCCCATACGCCGGGAAAACCCTTACATATGTTTTTACCCTCGAGAATTGTATCACCCTTTTGTATTTTGGTATTTGGTTTTTCTTCCAAAAAGTGACCTCCCTTGGCAGGACTTACAGTACTTGACAGCACTTTCAGCTCACTTAATTATTCACGCTCATATGGAATACCCATGGCTGCCGGAAAACGAACCCTACCAATGACTCCTGTCACAACAAACAGAGTTACAACATAGGGTGCCATTGCGACTAACTGCCAGGGTACGACTTTCTGCACCGCTGGCATTGTTGCAACCCACACGGCAAGGTTGTCGAAAAATCCAAATATAAAACCGCCGAGCAATACAAGCAGTGGATTTAAACCGCCGAATACCACCGTTGCGAGAGCGATAAAACCTCTGCCGGCGGAGATCTCCTTTGTGATCGAGCCTATCCAATCGATACTGATGAAAGCGCCCCCAAGACCTGCAAGGGAAGAGCCCACGGCTGTTGAAAAAAGTCGAGTCATATGTATATTTATACCGGCAACATCAGCAGCTTGTGGATTTTCACCAACTGCTCTAATCTTCAAGCCAAGTTTTGTCTTAAAAAGAAGGAAGTACACGAATATGGGGAGCGCGAGCGCCACGAGGACAATCGGGCTGAAATCCCCGAAAGGAGTGGAAATGTCGATCATTCGGCTTTCCTCAGGTACCATGTGAAAACCGGGGGTTCCCAGATGAATTAACCAGAATGCCACCAACCCGAGTGCAAAGATATTGATTCCAACGCCAGCGATGAGCTGTACCCCTTTGAAGTAAGTGCACACCAGACCGAAAACCATTCCGATGGCGAACCCTGTTCCTATGCCAATGAGGAGTCCTACAATTGGACCACCCAACTCTGCTCCCAGCGCACCGGTCATTGCACCGGTAAGAATTATGCCCTCGAGACCTATGTTGAACAATCCAGAGGATTGACCTATTGTCTCACCAGTACCGGCTAGTGTTATGGGTACCATAGCATGGATAGAACCGAGAAATATTCCCCAGAGATACATCACTTTCATAGTCTCCTCCGTCCCTTGACAAAACTTACAACCCTTAACCGGACTTCCTCCGGTCGCCATTGCAGAACTTCTTACGGTCGCTTCTCCTGCGAAACAAAGTGAAACTTTATTTTACCCAGGGCAGAAAAAAGACGTATCAACTCTGGTATAGCTAAAAAGAGAACAATGATTCCTTCAACGACACGGACCATTTCAAGAGGTACCTGAGCAAACAGTTGCATCATTCTCCCACCTGCAAGAAGTCCACCAAAAAAGATCGCAGCGAAGATGATCCCGATGGGGTGATTTCTACCTATCATTGCTACTGCCAGACCTTCAAAGCCGAGACCCCTGATTGAGGGCATACCTCCAAATACTGCGTAAGTTGGCGGTCGGCCCATTACATGGACTGCTCCCCCCAAACCCGCCGTGATACCACCGGTGATAAATATTGTGAGAATTATCCTCCATTTATCGATACCAGCATAGGCAGCTGCCTGTTGGCTATGTCCCATAGCCCTGATATTGAAACCTATGACTGTCCGCCATAAGAGTAGATAAACAACGATTACGACTAAAAGGGCGACGAAAATTCCATAACTGAGGCTCGATCCCTGTACAAGAACAGCGAATCGTGCTCCTTCAGCTATACTTATGGTTTTCTCGGCCCTCAGAGGATCAACAAGAACTCCTGCGATCATGTAGAAAGATAAGAAGTGGGATATCCAGTTCAGCATTATAGTTGAAATAACTTCATGAACGCCCCTCGTTCCCTTCAGAATGGCTACCGGTAAACTCCATATGATGCCGGCAAGAGCCGCAGCGATGATACCGAGAACAAAACTGATGCGAGGAGGTAGATGTAGAAGGGTGATAGCGACAGCAGCCAACGCACCTAAATATACCTGGCCTTCGGCACCAATATTGAACATACCTCCCCTGAATCCAATTGCAAAGGTAAGTGCGGTCAGGATAAGAGGGGTCGCGTTGGCGAGTGATTCAGAAAAGCCATACACATCACCGAATGCCCCTGCAAACAGGGCTCTGTAGGCAGCGATTGGATTATATCCGTATATGACTATTATGAGAGCACCGACAGCAAATCCGATAATTCCCGCTATGACTGTTTTTTTCAGCTCTTCGCTTCTCGCGAATACACCAATCCTCTTTTCAGTCATAAGCGGATCTCCAGGTCAAAATGAGGGGGAAAGCTGAAAGTCCTGCTAAGAACATTCTCTCTACCATCCCCCTCTTCATCTCGCAAATTACCGCGTTAGAGGATATTTTGCCCTAACTGACTGCATTTCCGCAAGTGTGTTTGCAGTCGGCACAACAATCTCACCTGAGATTATCTGTCGCTCTAGATCGTTGGCTGCCTGCCAGATCCAGTTTGGAATCTTTGAACGCATGGTTCTCCAATTAGAAATGATCTGGGCCTTGTCTTCGTCAGTAATCTTTCCAGCACCTACTCCAAAATCCATGAAGTCAAGAAGCTCCGGATATTTACTCATACCAACTCCCTTGACATCTAGCCCCATGACTATAAGGCCACCTTTAAAGGTTCCATCAACTACCGATTTTACAGCGTTGTAACAGGCATTGTCGACTCGTTTCAGCATGCTGATGAGCACGCGATGTCCATCACCCATCCAGTCCTGGTTGGCGTCCACTCCTATCATAAAGGGTGGACCTGCTTCTTTTTCAGCAGACTTTATGGCTTCTGTGATGGCTTGTAGGTCACCAATTCCCAATGGTCCGGCTATGTTGTAGACCAACCCAGCTCCTTGTGCAAGCATTGCAAATGTGGCTTCTTTTCCCTTGGCGATGTCACTAAATGTACCGGTGTAGGTCCAGAGCAGTCCAACATTCGGATTTTTGCCAGTCACCTCTGCGTACTTCTTGTTCCCCCAGTCAATACCAAATCTATAGCCTGCTTCAAAGTGGTACAGTACAGGAATTTCGATGCCAAGTACAGCCCCGACATTAGGATAGCCATAGTGTGCAGCCACCATTGCTCCAACTGCTCCAACTAGGGCTGAACCCTCGTTTTCCTTGAAAACAATGGACATAACGTTTGGTGCATCGACCACGGAATCGATGATCATGAACTTCTGGTCCGGGAATTCTGGTGCAACAGTGGCAATCGCATCAGTAAGCAGAAATCCTACAGCAATAATAAGGTCAAAGTTCTTCGATCTGGCAGCGTTCCGAACATTGGGAAGGTAGTCGGAAGCTGTCATGCTCTGGATTTCAGTCATTTTCAAACCGAAATCTGAAGCTGCCTCATCAGTACCTTTAAAACCCATGTCGTTGAATGAGAGATCCCCTCTTCCACCGACATCGAGAATTACGGCTACCCTTCCCTTGAGTTTTGCTTCTGCAGTTTCTGGCACCATTGCCAGGAAAATCAGCAGCATTGCAGCAGTAAGAATTGAAACCATGAGTGTAAACTTTCGATTCATTTGTTTTACTCCTCCTTTCGGCATTTTGATTTTTAAGTAAAAAATCACTAAATGATTTTTTGAGCATTCACCCAATTTCAGGGATATGCCAACTAACACATTACACTATATACTGAAACTATGTCAACAAGAAGGTAAACTCTTTTGGTTACCCTCTTATACCATAATATACCGATTTTCCCTTGAAAACAGCCGATTCTCCAAGCTCCTCTTCAATCCGCAACAGCTGATTGTATTTTGCAATACGGTCTGAACGTGAGGCTGAACCAGTCTTTATCTGTCCGGTGTTCATAGCAACCACAAAGTCAGCGATAAAGGAGTCCTCGGTTTCACCCGAACGGTGAGAAACAATTGCAGTGAAGTTCGCACGTTTTGCCATCTCAATTGCTTCGATAGTCTCTGTTACCGTACCTATCTGATTGAGCTTTATGAGTATTGCATTTGCGGCATTTTCCTCGATTCCTCTTTTCAGTATATTGGTATTCGTTACAAAAAGGTCGTCGCCAACTATTTGAATTTTGTTTCCCAGCTTCTCGGTGAGAAGCTTGAATCCATCCCAATCATTTTCAGCGAGGCCGTCCTCTATAGAAATGATGGGGTATTTTTTTACAAGATCTTCATAGAATTCGACCATTGCACCGGAATCTTTGATTGGATCCTTCTCCGCTGCCAGATTATATTTGCCATTTTCAAAGAATGAGCTCGCCGCAGGATCGAGACAGATCATAATCTCATCCGCTGGTTTGTAACCGGCTTTTTCAATTGCCTTCATAATTACCTGGAGTGCCTCTTCATTCGATCCGAGATCGGGAGCGTAGCCCCCTTCATCACCCACTGAGGTGTTGAGCCCCATACCTTTCAGAATCGATTTAAGTGCATGAAAAACTTCTGCACCCATTCTTAAGGATTCCTTGAAATTCGGTGCTCCCACAGGGGCAACCATAAATTCCTGGATGTCAACGTTATTATCAGCGTGTTTTCCGCCATTGAGGATATTCATCATGGGAACCGGAAGCTCTCTTGCGTTGACCCCACCCAGATATCTATATAGAGGGAGTCCACTTTCCATGGCCGCTGCTTTTGAACAGGCCATTGAAACTGCCAGCATTGCATTTGCACCAAGCCGTTCCTTGTTTTTTGTGCCATCCAGTTCGATCATTATTGTATCGATGTCGATCTGAAGCGACGCATCGCATGAGAGAAGCTCGGGAGCGATTTCGTCGTTGACGTTTTTAACCGCATTCCGAACGCCCTTGCCAAGGTATCGTTTTTTATCACCATCGCGGAGTTCGACTGCTTCTCGTTCACCAGTCGACGCTCCTGACGGCACTGCTGCTCTTCCCATTGCTCCGGTTTCCAGTACCACATCAACTTCTACCGTTGGATTTCCCCGTGAATCAAGTATCTCCCTCGCCGTAATACTTTCGATTGCAGACATGCTGAGGCCTCCAGAAATGAGCATCCTCACGTGAAATATCGATCAAAACCAGCTCATCAGTCGCTGGCGCGCAAGTCCGCCAGCTCAATCATAAGTAGGTCATTTCATGACCAACTTATTA
>CAYFYU010000045.1:24214-28741 GCA_964347455.1 uncultured Spirochaetota bacterium
GCGCGCAAGTCCGCCAGCTCAATCATAAGTAGGTCATTTCATGACCAACTTATTATACGGGTTGGGGAATTTATGTTCAAGCGTTAATTTAATCGATTTTCTGTAAGTCATGATTTTCATGCTTTACTGAACTATTCTTGAATTAATACGATAGAACAGGTTGACTATATCGTTGCATAAAAATACAGAGGGTGCTTACTCTGCTGTAATTTACTGTTAGGTAGTCGATGAAGGGCTAAGTGAAGGGACACATAAACAATGCTGGGGATTGTTAATAATCTCGATGTTGTGTTCGTTTTTATTTACACTTCAATACCAGGGAATGTTCTAAGCTCTGAAAAACGTTGTAGAGAGGATAAGGGATCTCCAAAATGGTAGAGAAATAGATAAAGCACCAACAAGAACAGATTACTATTTGGTAAAATACCTGGTTATTAGAAAAAATCTTTATCGGAGGACAAAAGAAGGGATGCCATACACAAAGAGTTCTGCTACTGTATTAGATGGCTTTAATGAAATTTGACTGGTGTATGGATATGTCTGGAGTAATTGCAAAACGCTATCCCGATGTATTTAGTGATATGGGGGCCATATACTTCATCAGTGGAAATCTGCAAAGGCAAGTTATTATCTGGACTTTTTTTTCTGGAATATAGTTATTCCTTTTAGAGGACAATCACTAACATGCTGAAAGGGGTTGAGAACCCCCGCACGAATTATTCTATACAATATTTAATATTGAATCATGCGAGCAGGTAGACGCTTACATTATACTCAATAGCGGTCTGGACCATACCGATAAATTATATGAAATGAAGAAAGGAATTTTACAGACGAGAATAGTCGTCTTCGAGACGGATAAACGTCAATTCGGGTTATTTGAAGATGGAATCGAGAAGATTAAGAGATATTCCGATAAGGCTCTTGAGAGTTTAGGCGGGGATGATAACGGAGATGAATATGGGCTGAGAAGCTTCAGAGAGTATCTTTCAATTCCCGATGATCCCTACGGAACAAAACCGTTTCTCATCAGACCCCTCAGTGCAAAGACTCTACTCACCGTAGACAATATTAAAAAACGACGGATTGTGCGCTCTGAAGACATACTCCGTACTAAATACAAATATATAAAGGGAGTCAAGATAGATAGGAAATATATACCTGTATTCAATCTGAAAGATCTCCTTAACATAAAACCCCCCTTTGCAGGTGATGTACTTGATTCATTGAACAACGGTGGGCTATTGGAAGACGAAATAGAGGATCCAAAAATTGTAAAATCTCATAAAAAGCAAAAGCTGGTACAAAGTACAGCACAGGGCTTCGGGTCAGATAATGGGAAAGCGAAAGGGTTACGAAAACATGGTACCGAAAAAGGTCCTATTTGCTTTTTATCTATTTCTCTACTCATTGTCCTTTTGACGGGATACTTCATCTTTAATGCCGAAGGTACAAACATGATCCCCTTTCAGATCTTTCCATCGCTCCAAAGGTCGGCAGACAGCGAAAGTTTCGTGACCCCATACCTGTCATATTCTTCAAAGATGAATGCACTGGAGAATGTGTCTCGATGGTTAAGATGGAAGCGGGATGAGTTGCTCACTGTAGAGCGAGAACTGATTGAACTCGAATCCTTGAAAAGCAGCTACCATGAGAATATGGATCAGAAAGAGGATCTGTATTGGGCAAATGTCTCGGCATTTGGGCTTAGTGAGGCGGAGAAAGGTCTTCGATCCATTATTGATCTGGTAAAAAACAATGTTGAATTTCGAGGTGAATCAAAACGTCGGGAAGGTCAGTATCTTGCTCTCTACGAGAAAAGGAAAACCGCACTCATCATCCAGAAACAGGAACACGAAAGAGACATTAACCTTTTGACACAATACATGAAGAATCTCGCCTCTCAAAATGAGAAGACATTTCCTTTTCACGATGATGCACTGTTCATTGATGAGATAAAATCGCGATACCTTGAAAGGTTTTTCGTTGCTCTCAATAGAGGAGATTATGAAAGGGCAATTCAATCTCTAGAGATCGTTGCAGGATTTCCCTTTTCTAAAAGTGAAAAGGTGATGAAAAAGATTATTACAGACACTCTCAACGTTTTAAAGGAGTACAGCGAGAGGATTGACTACTTGCAAAAAAAATCCCCCTTCGATGACATAAAACTTTCCTATTTAAGCGAAAACTATTCAGAAACACGGGGTAGAATAAAAAGTCTTGAAAGCGAGGATTATTTAAAACCCATACTTAGTGGATTGGAAGGGGCTCTCTATTCAAACCTTGATACCAATCGCCGAATCGAAAAAATAATCGAGGGAAGTGACAAAGCGAAAAAAGATGCGAAAAAAGCAGAATCACTCCAGAAACAGGGCGAGTATAAAAAAGCAGTTGAGATATATGAGGACCTCCTCATGTATTCGATACCGTCATATGATCGAGAGTACATTTTAAATAGAATCCGTGTTATCTGGTTGGATATTGAAATGCGAAGAATTAAAAGAGAGGAGAACACCAAGGCAATAAAGTTTCTTGAAAGTGCTCGATTACTCATCAAAGAAGGTAACGAGAAAGAAGCACTTACCTACTATGAAAAACTCATTATCGAATGTCCCAATTCCGATTACACTGAAAAGGCGTTGCGTGAGATTATGATGCTTGTGAAAGTAGGGAATCCCCCTGAGTAGAATCATTCATATCCTTGACAGGACCTTCGGCCCTATCATAGATATAAAAGGTGAAGGGAAGTGAGACATCATGGGCTTCCTCAAATACCTTTTTAAAAATACTATCAGGTATTGGTGGGAAAAAAACGTCGCCTTCGAAATCCCGGTGAATGAGGGTGAGGTATATTCGGTCAATGAAGACCAATGCTTTATTAAAAACCTGGTATCCCCCGATTACGAAGATCTCTTCATGCTGCTCTGCTTCCAAAGCATCGATTGCAGCCTCAAGAGAATTATAGACAAACGCCCCATTGGCAGAGTAATTTTTTTGTCTTGATACAATTATATTTTTTCTTCCGGGAAGTACTCTTCCTATGGACTCAAAGGTTTTTCGACCCATAATAACAGGATGGCCAATGGTGTGTTTCTTAAACCATGCAAAATCTTCCGGAATATGCCACGGAAGCTTATTATTTTTTCCAATAGCCCGGTTTTCCGACATCGCAACAATTATGGATTTTCTCATTTTTATTAAAAGAGGTTTGGATAGATCAGTATATTGAAACCGTTCCTTTGCTTATCTTTTCAATTTTTGCCGTTGTTTTTATCCAGCTTTGTGTGAAATCAGAACTATCAATATGATTCTCCCATCTTAGCCTCTGCGTTCCTTTGATAAATTTATACATCTCAATCTGGCGTGGTGATAGAAATACGTCGGGATCCGTTTCGAAGAACAGAGCATTGTTTACAAGTAACGCTTGTCTTGATGTCATTGGAACAAAACGGTAAACAGTTTTACCAAGATAGAATTTGTAGTGTTTGCGATTAGAAGCCGGTATGTATTCAAGTTGATTAACGTACCTTACATTGCTCTTCTCTAATATTTCAACCGCCTCATTGTACTGTTTGTCATTTAATGGATAAGCCCTGTTCAGAAGACCAAGCGATTTTACTGTTTCGAGCAAATTTTTATAAGATACTTTGGAATTATCGAAGACTATTCGAATTGCTTCAAACTCGTCTATGTAGCCTGGCTCCGTAAACACAACAGCATCATGTACACCAAGTTCAACTTCTCCCGACCAAAAGCAATGCTGGGTAATCACCGCAGTTTCTGTTTTACCCTTTGCTCCACTCTCACTATGAATCACTTGTAGGTATTCTGGAATGGGGTATCCTGCATTGTACAGTGAAGAGGTCAGTATTTCTGTAACAGGAGCCACTGCTTGGCTATTGTATAGTTTTTGCGTAAGCTCATTACCCTGGGTATCGGTAATAAGTATTACAGAATCGAACACGGTTTGAAGGTCAACCATCTCGAGTCTTTTACTCAGGTTTCCTTTCTGTTCGGAGAAGGCCACCGGCACAAAGAGTGATTCGATCGCCTCGACGGTAAGTGGATGAATGAGCGCGCTGTTGTCAGGAACCAAGTAATTGCTGCTATTATAAATAAAAACCAAGATGGGCTTGTTTTCTGTCTCCGCGCGCTCTAAGGCTTCACTGTAACTCTCCAGCCAATGTACTCTTCCCAGTTTGGAGTTTTTATCAACTGGATTCAATTCTGAAGCGTCATTTTTAACAGCCTTCGAGCTTCCGCCTGCGCAACCGATTATATAGATAATAGATAACCCAATAATTGTTCCATATATGAATTTCTTCACAACCATAACCCCCAAAAAATTAAAATAATTAGTTCCTCCTGAACAAACCACATAAATTATGAACAAATAAATTTTTTATAATAAGTTCCAGTAAAGTAAAAAGTAAGAACTAATTATTGAGTTAGTCATGTAATGACTAACGACAAATTAGTTCCTCCTGAACAAACCACATAAATTATGAACAAATAAATTTTTTATAA
>CAYFYU010000046.1:0-25547 GCA_964347455.1 uncultured Spirochaetota bacterium
CGGTACTTGACAGCACCTACGGCACTTACAGCTTTACAGCATACTCACTGGATCGATATCGATCTCGATATACTGATCACTGGACTTTCCCAGAGCATTCAGAACCTCCCCCAGCAAAGAACGCATCCGGGCAATCTCCTTCAATTTGATAATAATGTGGGCTCTATAATTGTTTTTTATCCGTGAAATCGGGCAGAGTACAGGCCCCAGAATTGAGAGGAAGTCTGAAGTTCGATCTTGAATGAGGCCCACAGCTTTTCTGCCGTTTTCAATCAGCCTCTCTGGATTCGTTCCCCTGAAAACAAGACGGATAATTCTACAGAAAGGTGGGTAGAGGAGAACCTGTCTGAACTTTATTTCCCGTGTAAAAAACTCCTCGTAATTCTGGTTTTTTGCCGTCTGTATCGCATAATGTACTGGATTATAGGTTTGAATAATTACCTCCCCACCCTTTTCACTTCTTCCTGCCCTGCCTGATACCTGTGTTATCAGATTAAAGGTACGCTCTGAAGATCGAAAGTCGGGAAAATTCAGGGGGATGTCAGCATTCAAGACTCCGACGAGCGTCACATTTGGAAAATGCAGGCCCTTTGAAACGATCTGCGTCCCAATGAGAATGTCGATCTGTTTCCTGGAAAATGCAGTCAGAATTTGAGATATAGCAGTTCTTTTTTTCACCGTATCCGTATCCATACGGACGATTACGGCCCCAGGGAACTGCTCGTTCAGAATCCTCTCAATTTTTTCTGTGCCAAAACCAGAGAAGGCAATAGCTTCACTGTTACAGTTTGGACAAATTTCAGGAGGTTTTTCACCATATCCGCAATAGTGGCAGCTGAGATTCATATCCCGCTTGTGAAAGGTCAGAGTGATGTCGCAGTTATCACACTTGAATACGTGGCCGCAGTTCGTACAGTACACGTGAGGCGAAAAGCCCCTTCGGTTGAGAAAAAGAATAATCTGCTCCTCCTGCCTTAACCGCCGTTCAATAGCGGAGATGAGTGATTTGGAGATAAACGTTCCTCCTCTGACTTTTCTCAGATCGGATATATACGTCTTTGGAAGCTCCTGATTTAAAACCCTATTTGGCAGTTGCAGCAATCTCATCTTCTTCATCTTTGCGTGGTAATAGGACTCAACAGACGGTGTGGCGCTCCCAAGAATGAGCGATGCATTGTGTTTCCGGGCCCGGAAAAATGCGACACTCTTTGCACTGTATCGAGGAGTTTCATCAGATTTGTAACTTGTCTCATGCTCCTCATCGATAATGATTATTCCTATGTCTTTTATCGGAGCGAAAATCGCGGAACGTGCACCGATGACGATTCGCCTTTCTCCATTCAAAATACGGTGCCATTCATTTATCTTTTCAGCCTTGGTTAACCGTGAATGAAGAATTGCAAGCTGATCACCAACACGCCTCGAGAAGTAGCGAACAGTCTGTGGGGTTATGGAAATCTCCGGTACAAGCAGTATCGCTCCTCTACCGCGCTTGACCACCTCATGTATAATCCGTAGATAAATCTCTGTTTTTCCGCTTCCTGTCACTCCGTAGAGAAGAAAGTGCTCGCCCCTGTCGAGGTCCAGAGACTCCTTCAGCGTATCGAAAACAGCCCTCTGGTCAGGTGTCAGCTCAAATTCACCGGCTGCAATGCGAGGCTGCTCAATTGTTACCTCTTTTTCCCGCTTTTTTATACCCTTCGGTATAACAGTCCATAGAGCTTCACCAATGGAACAGAGGTAGTACCGTGAAATCCATTCTGCTGTTTCGATAAGGTCCCTACTTATGACCGGTTGGGCGTCCAGAACGGCATAAATGGATTTCGCATAGCTGCAATCGGAACGCTGTTTCATTCTGTACACGATCCCGACGGCCTCACGGTTTCTGAGAGGCACCCTGACCCGTGTGCCCGGCTGCACTTACATTATATTCTTAGGTATAGCATAGGTAAGGGGTGGAATTGGACTGTTGAAAACAACATCGGCAAACATCGAGTTTTGTCAGAAGCTATCGAATCTTTTATGTTCGTAAATCACGATAAAAGTCCCGCAGTAATTTAAGATCATTCCACACATCTCTTTTGTACTTCTCAGGAAAGCGCAAGACTGCGGCAGGATGGTACGTCGCGAGCACGGGTATTACGCCGTATCGATGGAAGGCCCCCCGTAATTTTGTAATTCCCTGCTCAGATTTTATGATTGTCTTTGCCGCAGGCCCTCCAAGACAGACAATTACGAGAGGCTCAATCATACCAATTTGTCTTTCAAGATAGGGATAGCAGCTTTCCACCTCATCTGGCTGAGGAGCTCTGTTCCCGGGAGGTCGGCACTTAACTATGTTCGTGATATACACCTCTTCTCTCGTCAGCCCAATGGCAGCAAGCATTCTCGTTAAAAGCTCTCCTGCCCTGCCAACGAAAGGACGTCCCTGAATGTCCTCCTGTTCACCCGGACCCTCACCGATACACATGATATCGGCAGCCTTATTTCCCTCACCGGGAACGGCATTCCTTCTTCTCAGATGGAGCCTGCACTTTGTACAGTGACCTATCTGTTCATCGATCCTAGTGTCATAATTGGACTTAACAGCACCCCTCTCCACGTGGTCGGTCCGAGGATTCCTCAGAACCGAGTCAGAATCTTTAAAACCGGTTTTCAGGTAACTCAGCGTATCATCGAGCAACTCACGATAAGATCTCTCGGCATCCACCCTGTGCTTTCTCCTCCCTTGACAGCACCTTCGTCCCTTGACAGGACCTTCGGTACTTGACAGCACCTTCGTCCCTTGACAGGACCTTCGGCATAAGAAATACGGAGCCTTCTCTATTGGTAACTAATATGGTTGGTCACTATTGTAGGATTAAAACTTTCGTTTTTCTTCTGCAGATTTACACACGATGCATTTTTTTGCTTCTGGAATGGCGATGAGTCTCTTTTCCTCTATGGATTTACCGCACACCACACATTTACCATACACGCCCTCTTCGATTCTTTTGAGAGCATTACTTATCTCCTGAAGCTTTAACTGCTCTTTTTCGGTAAGCTTATCGTATATTTGCATCTCATAAATGCTGTTCGCCTTATCCACGATGTCGCCGATTACGTTCTCACTTTCTACATCGGAGATCTCATCCTTTCCCTCACCTTCGAAGGTTTCGAGAAGTTCATTCATCTTTGTTATGAGCTTTTTTTTAATCGATTCGAGCACTTTTGTTCGCATAGGTTATCACCTCGCAGTCTAAAACCTTCATTCGCTCATATTTTAGTTTATGAGCCATAGTCAGGATTGTGAACGGTGATCGTCCAATGTATTCAACAGCGTAATAATTTAATTCAAAAAGTCAAAAAAATCCAACGAAAAAAAACAAAAATAGTAAAAAATAGGCTGTAAGTCCTGCCAATGAACGCCGGTGCTGTCAAGGATGGGGTATACAGGTAAGGCTCTCAAGAGTAAACCTTTGTGAGCATCTCTTCAAGCTTATCCCGATCGATGAGGTTTATTGGACGAACTTTAGCATGTTTCAGTGCCTTTGCGGAATACTGTGACGTTGATATGAAAAATCCCTTCCCAGCATTTTCTTCAGCCATCTTTTCGAGAAGCTCACGAACCGGCAGCTCTCCAACCTGTGAAGTCCATCGTGCAAAGTGAACGATACAGTTAACCTCTTCTCTCCCTTGCCGAATCGTTCCCTTGAACTCAACAAAATTCTCTTTCCCAAACTTGTGGCTTTCAACTCGAATTCGCAATAGTCTGCAGAGGGTCATTCCAGCTGCCAGAAACTCATTCTTGGAGGAGGTCATTAACCTTGTGAGGTTTTCACTTCTTCCAACCTCACCGTATATATCAATCTTCTGAGATGTGTCTTTGTAGTTTGCTTGCTGGGTCTCAACTTCTTTCCAAAGCTGAAGTGCCTTGTTTATCTCCCCTGCGTCCACGAGGTAGTTTGCATACTGATACTTCAGCTCTATTATTTCCTTCGTATTGGTTGATCCTATATCAAGTGCCTTTTCAAAATACTCAAAGGCCTGTACGGTATTCGCAAGCTCTATATGGATGTATCCGAGATGAGCATAGGATTCAAAGGCGAAATGCTCATCTTGAAGAGCAATTTGAAACTCTTCAATACCCTTTTTAAAGTTTCTGCTCTTCTCGAGCACAAGAGCATAATAAAAATGACCTTCACTAAGAGACGGGTCCAGCTTGACAACCTTTTGGAGAGTTTTTTTCGCCTTCTCAATATAATTCAGTGCATAGTCCAGCTTACCCAGCTCAAGGTGGGCCTGTATAAAATTATCATTGCATTTAACGGCTTTACTGAAAGATGTAATGGCCTCCTGCATCTGACCGCCGTTTTTCTTGATGATACCAAGGTTATAAAAGGCGTTTGCGTTTTCTGGATCAAGCGAGGTGACTATCTTGAATTCCTGCATTGCCTTTTCAATATTATTTAATTTCAAACAAACCATAGCAATACGTTCATGTATTTCCGCTTCATTGAGTGGGGGAAGGAAGGTGGTGCTGAGCGCTACCTTATTATACTCAACGAGGGCAAGCTCAAGATTATTGAGATTTTCATGACAAACACCCAAGTACCAGTTGATCTTTTTGTCATTGGAATTCCTTCGGTACAGATCGGTAAAAAGTCGTAGTGCCTCCTCATAATCTCCGCTTTTCAGGCTGGTCAACGCTCTTTCCATCCTATTCTTCCTCTGAATGCTAACAAAGAGAAAAACACCGAATAGGATGGCTATTACGAGAACTGTGAGTAAAAGCACTACCATTTTTCGGTTCCGTAACTTTTTAATAGAACACCTTTACCAGATACAACCCTCCAGCAAAGGCAGTCTCGCCGGCTATTTTCCGGTCCTCTGCCCACAATATCTCATCGACCGCTTTGGGTGAGACCTTTTCCCTTTCGAGCTCGAGGAATGTACCAATAATCGTTCGCACCATCTTTCTTAAAAAACTATTAGCGATAATATCGAATACAATAAAATCACCTTTTTTTTTCACCGTACACTCAAAAACTCTTCGTAAGGGATTTTCACGTGCCCCCACCGTTGCAAAACTGGTAAAATTATGCGTACCAATAATCCTTCGGCAATAGGTTTCAAACCTTGACAGATCAACTGAGCGTTTTATCCAAAGTGCATAGTTATTGAAAAAAGGTACCGCATCACACCCATTCCAGATAATATAGCGGTACCATCGTCTGAGCGCGCTGTAGCGTGGGTGAAAACTCAGCGACGCTTCATGAGCTTCCATGACTCGTATATCCTGTGGGAGTAAGGCATTCAATGCACACTTAAACTGTTCTCCCGTCATGGAAGTTTCAGTCTTGAATGCAATAACCTGTCCGAGAGCGTGAACACCTGCATCAGTTCTTCCCGCATAGGTGATTCTCACCCTTTCTTTCAACACTGTTGCGAGTCCTGCTTCAATAACTCCCTGAATTGTGCTTGCGTTATTTTGTATTTGCCAGCCTGAATATCTCGTTCCGTCATAGGAAACATCAAGCGATATGTTTCTCATTCCTCCTTAAGCTCCACGATCTTGTCCGAAATCTTTTCATAGAGTTCCTTTGATATATCAAGGATAAATGAGGGCTTCGACTTACTCGATTTTCCCATTCCGAACACCTTGCTGATAATACGTTTTGCAACCATTAATTTCTGGATTCGTTCTTCTCTATTATCGTCATTTCCATACTTGTAGAGTAGCAGAGTTGAAAGATAAAGAACACCGGGAAAACCGTAGTTTTTATCAAGATCCGGTCCAAAATTTTTTATTGCATCGACTCGTTCAGCACCATTCTGAGCATATTCGATCGTCTTTTCATAATAGCCTATCGACTTCATATACATCAAGGTCTTCAACTTTTCATAGTTCTGGCCTGGAAATTTCACATCGAGCTCATTAAAAGACCAGGCACATCGAAGTGCCGAAAGTCCCTTTTTAAAGGTAGGGGCTTTCTCTTTTCCAAAAAATGAATAGGAGCTGATAGCCAGAATATAGCTCGCTGTTCCTGTAAAGAGATTTCTCGGTTTTTTATAATCTAACACGGGAAAGATTAGACTGACATCATGCTTTCGCTTTGCGCGCTGTGAAAGAGCCTCCTCTCTGTTTTTTTGCGGTATTGCTTGAAAATCTTCGGCGTAAGCTGCATACAAACAGTCCGGACACACAGTAACAGGGTAATTCAGCGGGTATACCTCACCAATCTTCTTGCTCGGTTCATAATTTCTTCTCAACTCATCGGTTATATCTTTTGCGATTAGTCTTCCTCCGCCTGTGAGCATCTCTTCCTTTCGAAATCTTGTACCGCATAATGGACAGGTTACCGGATCCTTTAAATAATAGGATACCTTTACCGGAACATCAGACATAATAACACTCCTGAAAACCCGCTATTCTGACCTGAATTCTTCTAAACGAACTATTACAGACTGCGGTTCAATTTTAACCAAGGCCACGTCTGCGATATCGGATTGAAACGTTACCGGCAAAACATATTCGCCAGGCGCTTCGATACTTATGCAATCCACGAACCCGTACACCTGCTGATTACTAAATTCACGCTCGAGTCTACGGGGAATTTTAATAAGAACAGAGATCTCCTGATCCTGCAGAATCGGAACCAACCCTTCCTTTACGTTTATCGGATAGACAATTATGGGGCTCACCCTTTTGACGGCAAACTCCTCACGTATGATTATCTTTACATTCACCGACTGCTCGCCTACAAGTAATATCTTTTCATCTGTAGTATCAATAAAAGTTTCCATGACGGTCGTTTCGGTCAAATTCCGTATGTTAATATTCTTTGTATAAATAGAGTCGATTGTATCTAACAATGATTCAGGGCCCTGTATCTCAACAGAATCGGGTTCGATAATAACATCTTCAAACTCATATCCATCGGGAAGTTCTGCAATAATAACAGGGACAACCTTCACCTCTTTTCTTTGGGCTTTCTCTACCTGTATATCGACAAGCCGTGGGGTTATCTCTTTAATCGAAACTCCTCGAGGTATGCCTCTTTTGTCTATTCTCACGATCTTTCTCATTGACGACTTCGTACTCATTTCAAGATCGATATAGGCGATTACCTCTTCCTCATTAATGAGAGAGAGATACTCATCTCTACCCCTGAGTATAAGTTGCACGAATTCCGGTAGCTCGCTGGCCACGAGATAGTCGCGTGGAACATTCATAACTTTGACTGAAACGGATAAAAATCTCTCCTTTTCCTGAATACTGCTTACGTAGATCCAGAGAATACCCGCTAGAACAATCGAGATCAGTTTAATATGCCAGTTATGGGTAATGATCTTTAAAATTTTTAAATTCATAGAACCATTCCTGACAGGACCTTCGGCTATTACTTTCTCTGGAACAGATCCTGGAGTCGCTCACGCAATCGGTTTATCGAGACACCCATTTCGATTGAACTGTTCCATGCAACAGAGATCTTCGCGGTCTCCTCGGATACGGCAATAACAAGTGCATCGGTTTCTTCCGCCAGCCCAAGAGCAGCGAGGTGACGCGTGCCGTACCCCTCGAGTATTTCATGACGTTCAGTCAGTGGGAGAATACATTTCGCGGCAACAATTCTATCCTCTCGGATGATTACAGCACCGTCATGGAGGGGTGATTCCTTCTTGAGCAGTGAAATGAGAAGGTCTGCACTCAACAGTGCATCCAGACGCAATCCCGTTTCAATATAATTTTTCAGTCCCACACTCGATTCGATAACGACAAGCGCCCCAATTTTCCTGTTTGAAAGCTCCTCAACGGCGCCGGCAACAATATCAATGATATTCGCCGGTTCTTTAAAGAGAATCCCGAAAAACCTGTTCTGTCCTATGGTCGTGAGCATTCTCCGCAGTTCTGGTTGGAAAAGAATTATGACGGCGATGGCGGCGAACTGGATAATCTGGTTAAGTAGCCAGCTTACCGTTTCAAGACGGAGAAACCGTGAGACCCATGCAGCAATAATGATAAAGGCCAGTCCTTTTACAACCTGTATAGCCCTCGTTCCAGATATCATGACGTAAATTTTGTAAATTACAAACGCAATGATACCGATATCGACTATGGGTAAAAGGTACGTTTTTGACCAATTTAATATGTCAATTACGTTCATTTCATTTTCGCCGAGGCGGAGCGTTATCCCTGTCACGCACGTACGATGGCATCGACAATACGAACTGTGTCCACTGCTTCCTTTACATCGTGGACTCTTATAATATCGGCTCCCTGGAAAATTGATATAGCGTTTGCAGCTACCGTTGGAATGAGTCTCTCTTCAGGTTCAAGGCCCGTATATGCACCGATAAAAGATTTTCGCGAGAGACCGACAAGGACAGGGTACCCCTTTTTCTTGATGAGTGGGAGGTTCTTCAGAATACAAAGGTTATGTTCAGCTGTTTTTGAAAAACCAATGCCAGGATCTAATATTATCTTGCTAGGATCTATTCCAGCTTTTTGTGCGGTATGTATGGCAAGTTCAAGTTCTTTTGAAACCTCTGCAATTACATCACGATACTGTGCATGGCTCTGCATATCTCGGGGTATTCCCCTCATATGCATGAGAATAACATACACTCCTTCCCCAGCGATGAGCTTCCCCATTTTGTATGAAGCGCTGGATGTCGAATCTGCCGTTCCCAAACCGGTTATATCATTTACAATGTGAACACCCAGTTTCAGTGCACGAGCCGCAACCTCATATTTATAAGTATCAATGGACAGAAAAATTTTCGAACGTTTTCTGATACCTTCGATAACCGGGAGCACCCGTGTCATCTCTTCTTCAACATCAATTTTTTGTGAACCTGGCCTCGTCGATTCACCACCGATGTCTACGATGTCAGCTCCCTGCTCCTCAAATAGAAGAGCCTGGTTAATTGCTTGATCCTTATCGAGAATCCTGCTCCCCGCATAAAAGGAATCGGGCGAGACATTGATTACACCCATAATTAGGGTCTTTTTGCCAAATGGAATCCTTACATCCAAAGAGAAATCCTATTTCTTCTTATGTCTGTTTTTTCTCAACCGCTTCTTCCGTTTATGGTTGGCAATTTTCTGCCTCTTCCTTTTCTTACCCGACGGCATTATACCTCCTTACTTTGTCTTGTTACCACCCTTAGAATTAGACTCTTTTGCATTCTTCCGAGCTTCTTCACCCTTTTTTCCGGCATTCTGCCCTGATGCAGCAGAAGGACGCTCCTCTTTTTTTTCTTTCGACGATGGTGATTTTGTCTTTGTCTGTTCCGATGGAGCTTTCTCCTTAGACCCTTGTTCTTCTCTCTTACCTTTCTGAGCTGTGGTTTCACCTTCTGCTTCTTTCTGATTCGATGAGGATACTTTTTCACTAGGGGATTTTTCGGCACCCTCTGGCTTCTGTTGTGAAAAAACTGTTTCAGAGTAATTTGCCTGTAGATCACTAATGAGAGCATTGAGCAATTTTTCCTCATCAGCGGTAAGATTACCCTTTGTTTTAGCCCTCATCATTATCAGGAGGTCGATCGAATACTTAGCACCCTTGAGATCCATTTTGATCTCACCGGAAACAGGATCGGTTACCTTCCCCAGCGACACCCATGCTGAGGAGCTCAGAGTAAGAATCAGTGCTGTAAGAGATGCTTCCGGGACATAGGAGTCCGTATCTGCCATCCCTCAACTCCTTTTAATTGATATCTTTATTTCATTTTCAAGTAATCAAACTGGTTTCCACGAATTAATATAGTAAAATCTATTTGGGGGAGCAACTTCATTAGAGGAACTGCCATTTCGACCTATCCCGGGAAATCTCCTTTAGAAGATCCTTCACTTTTTGATCCATAGATTTCTTGCAAAGGAGTATACGATTCTCCTCCTTCACAACGATGATGTCATCAATTCCAATGAGGGATATGAGGGAGCTGGTGTCGCCGATTATGATGTTTTCACTTGAATCAATGGTTACAACGTTTCCCTGAACAATATTGCCCTTTCCGTCTTTTTGCAGGTGACGCTCTAATGCGCTCCATGATCCAACATCGTCCCAGTCGAACTTCGGCTTCAAGGATGCTATCCTGTCAAATTTTTCCATTACACCATAATCGATCGATATACTTTCAAACTTTTCAAACTCCTCTCTTTTCACCGCTGTCTCGCGTTGGGTGCCGATACTATTCTGTATATTCAGTAATCCCTTATGGAGTATCGGCATATGACGTTTCAATGCCTCGAAGAACAGGGAAACCTCAAATATGAACATCCCGGAGTTCCAGAGAAATGTCCCCTGTTCAACGTATTTCTTTGCCTTTTCAAAGGAAGGTTTTTCCCTGAACTTCTTTACCGTGAATACTTCATGATCGAAGTTTCCTGGAATTTCCTCTTCCACCTCAATATACCCGAACTCTGTGGCAGGTCTCGATGGTTTCACACCAAAGGTTACGATATAGCCCATACTTGACACTTCTGAGGCGGTATACAGTGCAGTCAGAAAATCATCCTTTGGGTCCACAACATGATCTGCTGAAAGCACTGCAACTGTAGCTCCGGGATCTCTTACACCGATGTAGGCAGCAGCGAGACCGATTGCAGGAGCAGTGTTCTTGCCCACCGGCTCAACGATGAGGTTGTGCTCGTGTATCTCCGGAAGCTGTTCGGCAATTATGGCCTTTAAGTGCTCCCCAGCAACAACAAAAATTCTCTCCCGCTCGATTTCAGGGTAAACGCGGTGAAAGGTCTCCTGCAGCATCGTTTTTTCCGTGACGATACCATGAAACTGTTTCGGCCGCTGCATGACGCTCTTTGGCCAGAAACGCTCCCCCTTCCCGCCTGCAATGATTACGATATATAGCACGGGATCCCTCCTTTTTTTACTAAACCCGCAGCCCTTGACAGGACCTTCGGTACATTAAAATCCTGCAAAACGTTCAATCCTTTCACGAACAGAACGATCATCAGTGGGTTGAAACCAGATTGTTCCTTTTTCTCTTCGAAACCAGGTGAGTTGCCGCTTTGCGTAACGTTTCGTATCTCTGATAAACAGCCTAACCACTTCATTAAAGGAGCGGCACCCTTTAAAATACTGAATAAAATGGCTATACCCCAGTCCTTTCATTGAAGGATACCGTTCATCGTATCCTCCACACAGGAGCTCAAAAACTTCCCCTGCAAGCCCTTCTGAAATCATTTTTTTACATCGCTGCACGAGATGTTCGTAGAGCTCCTCTCTATCAATGTTGAGTCCGATCTTCAGCGCGTCAAATTTTACATCCGCCCCCAGATTTTTAAAGTCGGAAAATTTCTTCCCCGAAAGGTCGTAAACCTCCAGAGCCCGGATTATTCTTACAAGATCGTGTGGATGAAGGGTTTTTGCAGTCTTCGGGTCGACAGATTTCAGCCGGACATAGAGCGAACCCTTCATTTTTTCCTCTTCACGATAGAGTTTCTTCCGTAATTCTAGATCTGCCGATGGGGCTTTGGATAGACTGTATTCTAGGGCGTGAAAATACAACCCCGTACCCCCTACCAGGATTGGAATCTTTCCTTTCCGGTGAATGTCATAGATAGCCTTTGAGGCCAGCTTTCTAAAATCACCAGCACTGAAACGATAATCTGGAGAAACAATGCTCACAAGGTGGTGTCTGACACTTTGAAGAGCCCGCTTATCGGGCTTTGCCGTTCCCTTCTCAAGCTTCTTATAGACCTGCATGGAATCGACTGAGATAATCTCACCAATACCCTGAGCCACCCTGAGAGCCAATTCCGACTTGCCAACTCCGGTCGGACCAAAAATAAATACCACCTTCAACTTTTCCGTCATCCCGGATCCAAAATTAACATAAATGATGAAGTTCGATCAAACTCAGAAATTGTACGGAAAGAGGAGTTGTTTGGCCTGAAAGGCCAGCACAACGCCTATGGATGAGGATGATAACCCTTTCAGGATTCACCCTTTTGTTCAAGGGGGTTTAGGTACTTTATCTCATCAGAAAATACCTGTTTCATAGCAAGTGATACAATTTTTCCATTGAAATTTTCTAAGCTGTCATCTCCAATGAAGTTAATCTGCCGTGCACGCTTCATTACAGCTTTACTCAGGAGGTATCGGTTCTTTGTGTAATCAACTACATTGTATGTCGGAAACATGCACTATATCCTCTCGCTGAATTCCTTTTCGATTATTGCTTCTATATCTTCAACCGCATTATCAACGCGATCGTTGACCACAATATAATGAAAATATTTCTTATATTCAAGTTCCTTCTCGGCATTTGCGAGCCGAATACGCATGGCTTCCTTGCTTTCGGTTCCTCTCTTTTCGAGCCGCTTACGGAGGTCTTTGAGACTCGGAGGCATTACAAATATTGTCACCGCAGAGGGAAACTTTTTAATTATCTGCATGGCGCCCTGAACATCGATATCAAGAAGACATGCCCGATGTCCCTTAATGCACAGTTCCAGGTTGTTTCTATCAGTTCCTTTGAGATCTCCATGCACCTCAGCCCATTCAACGAAGTCTCCCCTTTCAACTTTTTGCAGAAACTCATTCTCGTCGATGAAAAAGTAATCGACACCGTGAGTTTCCGAATCCCTCTTTTTCCTCGTTGTATAGGATATGGAAAAGGAAATATCATCCCTCTTTTTCAACAGTTTTTTATAAACCGTTGTTTTCCCGCAGCCGGATGGACCCGTTAAAACCAGCACTATTCCGGATTCATTCAATATTGCGTACCTGCTCCTTGATTTTTTCTAGAATCATCTTCATTTCTACGACATTTTCAGATACAGAATAATCTGGAACTTTCGAACCGATAGTATTTATCTCTCGATTTACTTCCTGAAGGATAAAATCCAGTTCCCTCCCGTTTGCTCGATCCTTTTGAAGTGTAACTTTTATCTTCTTCAAATGACCCTTGATTCGCGATATTTCTTCACTGATATCAACTTTATTTGCAAAAAGAGCGATTTCCATCATAAGACGTGTCTCATCCAGCTGCGAATCGATAAGCTCACGTATCTTCCTCCGCAGCTGTTCCTTATGCTTATCGATTACTGGTGGGTATTCAGATTCAACTTTCTGAAGAAAAGATTCAACTTCCTCAACGTACTCGATAAGTTCAGCCCTTGTCATTTCACCTTCAGCATTCCTCGATTTCTGAAACTCCTGAACCGTGGTCCGATACATTTTTATAAGTTCTTCCTCCGGAATAGAAATACGAACCCCTTCATCTGTACCGCTAAAAAAGGATCTCAATGTAATAAGTTCTGATAGAGAAACCATTAAATGGTGCTCAGCTTCATCCTCAATCTCACTTATGATGCCGCGATACTTTTCGAACATCTCCTTTAGTAGTTTTCGTTCCATTTTTTCCTTTGCCACAACCTTGACAAAAACATCGATCTTGCCTCCCTTCACGTATTTCTTCATAATCCGCCTGAGAGTTTCTTCTAAAAACTCCAGATAAAAGGGAATTTTGAATTTTATGTCGAGAAACTTATTGTTCAGTGATCGAATTTCGATAAATACCGTATACTCCTCATATTCGAAACTGTAAGATGCATATCCAGTCATACTGTTCACATCAATCTCCTTCAAACATTAGTTGCTGGCGAGCACAATTATCCGGAACTCATTAGTCGCCGGCGAGCAAGTCCTCCAGCTCAATCATTCGAGCTCGTGACCTTACTTTTGCAGTTCCATTTTTATCAATATTAATAGATACATACATTGTATATCATTAACCACGCACTCATTATACCCAAATAAACAGATTTTAAAATGAAATTATTTCGAAGCAGTATGCTCGGGGTCATGGCAGGGAAAAAAATCTTGACCCACTTTTTTTAGCGTACTATATTCATCGAGGACAGGGCCGCTAGCTCAGTTGGTAGAGCAACGCCCTTTTAAGGCGTGGGTCGAAGGTTCGATTCCTTCGCGGCTCAAACGTCTCCTTCGTCTAGTGGTTAGGACACCGGGTTTTCATCCCGGCAACAGGGGTTCGACTCCCCTAGGAGATGCATTTTTTTTTGACCCCTCGTTTTCCTCCTTTTCGGGGGGTCTATTTTTTATCCCTTAAACACCATCCCTCATTACCCACAATATGGATTTCACCATTAGTATAGATAATATAAGGAAAAATTATGAGTCGAAGATCCTGTCAAGGGGCGAAGATCCTGTCAAGGGTTTGTTTGAAGGGCGCCGCGAAGTGTGCTATACTTGAATTTGAAAGCTGTAGTGGAGTTTGACTTTATGCACAAGAGATTACTGGTTATCACTTTTTTATCCGTTGCACTTTTGATAATTCTAGCGTCGTGCAAACCGATTAATATATTCAGTCCCTTTATCGATCCTTCTAAAATGGGAAACGAGGCAAAGCTTGACGCCGGATACAAGGCACTTGCTGATGGCGATTACGATGAAGCAATCGACTATTTCAGCGAAGTCATCAACAGCGCTTCAGGCGATGATCTCACCGATGCCTATGTTGGCAGAGCTTCTGCATATATGAACCTTGCTTCACCACAGCTCGACACTATAGTGGAGGATTCACTTGAGGGAAATCTGGATTACGACAATCCTGGTACCATCATAAGCGACCTAGTTACGGACAATGAGTACGATGATTTCTTCTACAACGTATCCAAAGCAGCTGATGATTATAATGCGGCTATGGATAATGCTGGAGCAGATCTGGATCAGGGAATCCTTCTGGAGACATATCAATCAAACATGATGGCCGCTACTGGGATTGGTGCAACAAAGATCGCGACTACGTATAATGTTTCACCATGGGATGACATATCTGAAGCCGGTATCAACCAGGAAGTTGATACTATCGTTGAGGGTGGTGCAATACATCCATATGATATTGACACCTGGAGCGATACGACACCCGCAACTAACGGACTTCGACAGTACGTCGACGGCAGTATCGAAGAGGTTGGGATGCTCGGATATTTACAAAATGCTTACGATGCACTCACCCTTCTTGAGACAGATCCACCTGCAGATCTGGATACCGTTGGTATGCAGCAGAACATCAATGACTGGGTTACAAACGGTCTGGGAGAGCCACCTCTCAGTTAGCAAGAGTTACCGCTATGTATCGAAAGATTGTTTCTTTATACATAAGAAAGGCATTGTCGGTGAACGGGGCTTGCAAAATTATGAAAAAAACTGCTATCATCGGATTTGCCCTATTCCTCATCTCTGCATCTACAGCTCTCGCTATCGACAATACCGAACCCCTCTCCCAACCGTTGCTCCCGATGGTACGAGCAATGGGCAATGCCTATACTGCTGTTTCGAATGATGAGAATGCAGTATTCTATAACCCGGCCGGTTATGGGACTATCGAGGATAGCATAATCACCGCCTTTGCGCTGGGTTTTAAATTAAATATCGATAATTCTGCAATCGATGTATACAGAGGTCTGTTAAAGGGAACAAATATAACTTCATCGGGTAATATAACCGATTTTTTTACCAATACGACCATCGCCCTGGGTTTCCTCGGTCCCATATACCTTGGAAGAGTGGGGAATAAATTCGGTTTCGCCTTCTACAATCATACCGATGTGCTTCTCGATACGAATCCAGGGGCTACATTCCCCTTTGCACAATTAATGAGTTACTCTGACCTTGGATTTAACGGGGGATATGGAACCGAATTGCCATTTGTTGATAATCTCTATGTAGGCCTTAACTTTAAAGTTATCCTCCGGTTGAAATCACAGCTCGATGGTACGGTATTGGCAGTTTTCGATACAATATCAGATGATGCGCTTCCTCTGGCTAAATCGGTTGGATTCGGGGCAGATGTCGGCATTATATACAGGCCGATTCCCTGGCTCTCGTTCGGTCTAACGGGACGGGATGTTTGGGGAACCCGTTTCAGCTCATGGGAGAACGTAAGCGGCTCAGAGAATTATCCGAGAAGTATGATCAAACCACGTCTTCCCTTTGGAATTGCACTGTTCCCCCTAAGAATGGGTGAAAACACTGAAAATGGAGATAGGCTCGTTATCGCACTTGACTACGCCGACCTTCTCGACTATTCCCCGTTTCTCTCAAATGTAAAGTTCGGCGTCAAATTTTCTACATTGAAGATTTTGGACCTTCGGGGAGGATTTGATGGTGGATACCTGACCGGCGGTATCCGGTTCAATCTGAAAGTATTCCATATCGATACCGTTTATTTTGTCGATGAGCTTGGAAGCTTTCCCGGTGCAAAGCCTGCCCAAAACATTGTCTTCAATTTTGGTCTTCAGTGGTAAAAAAATGACCTGTGAGTTGTAGGTACTGTCAATGCTGTCAAGGAACAACGTCGACGGTTTTTCTAGATGTTTTCCTACAGGTCTCTCTCTGGTGCGTAATAGTTCGGCGGTTCCTTTGTAATCTGTACATCGTGGGCATGGCTTTCCTTCAGGGATGAAAAACTAATCCTTATAAACCTGCTCTTCTCCCTGAGCTCTTTCAATGTTCCCGCTCCCACGTATCCCATGCCCGCTCGAATACCGCCGACCAACTGATACACAATATCCCGTATACTTCCCTTGTATGGAACGAGACCCTCAAGTCCTTCAGGAACTAACTTCTCATGCCCCTCCTGATAATATCTGTCTGCTGAACCGCTTCGCATCGCTCCCTCCGATCCCATACCCCTGTACTCTTTGAAGGCCCGTCCATGATAAATAACCTTTTCACCGGGGCTCTCATCGGTACCTGCGAATATACTCCCCACCATGACAGCATCCGCTCCTGATGCCAGTGCCTTGACTATATCCCCGGAGTAGCGAATTCCACCATCTGCGATGAGCGGTATTTCATGCTTCTTCGCTACCTTCGAACAATCCATGATTGCCGTAAGCTGCGGAACACCGACCCCAGCCACGATTCTCGTTGTACATATGGATCCCGGTCCTATCCCCACTTTCACGATGTCGGCTCCTGCTTTTATCAGCGCCTCGGTACCCTCAACTGTCGCTACATTCCCGGCAATGATCACAATATCCCTGTGTCGTTTTCGTGTTTCTTTAACTGCATCAAGCACCCGCTTTGTATGTCCATGAGCTGTATCGACGACAATTGCGTCCACATTCGCTTGAACGAGCGCATCAACCCGATCGAGCAGTTCAGGAGAAGGACCGACAGCCGCAGCCACGAGCAGCCGCTTTTTATCATCAAGGGCGGAATTGGGGTAGTCGATTGCTTTCTGAATATCCTTGATTGTTATCAATCCCTTGATCTTTTGATGTTCGTCGACAATGGGGAGTTTTTCGATTTTATACTTTTGGAGTATCTTCTTCGCCTCCTCGAGAGTTGTTCCCTCAGCGGCTGTAACGAGATTGACTTTGGTCATCAGTTTCCTTACAGGCTGATCGAAATCAGTTATAAACCGAAGATCCCTGTTTGTTAAAATACCGACGAGCTTTCCCTTGTCAGCTATGGGAATTCCCGATATGCGAAACTTCTGCATTATTTCCATTGCTTTGTTCACCGGCGTATCAGGATCGAGCACAACCGGATCGATGATCATTCCACTCTGAGACTTCTTTACCTTCTCGACCTCTCCCGCCTGATCCTGTACTGAAAGATTTCGATGTATGACCGCAAGACCACCCTCACGTGCAAGGGCGACTCCCATTCTGTATTCCGATACTGTATCCATGGCCGCTGATATGAGGGGTATTTTCAGCGAGAGCGTTTTCAGATTTGTGGAAAGGTTAACATCTGCCGGTGCAAGGTTTGAATATTTTGGGAGTAGGAGTACATCGTCAAAGGTTAGCCCCTTTGTGGTATTTTCAAGCATTGGGATCCATCTCCCCTACTAACAGGCAATTATAACTATTATTGTATATTTTTCGGTGGCAGGAATCAGTTATTTTGCCAAAAAATAACATAGAAAGAAGAGGCTGTCAATTCAAGATTCTGAGCCAGAATGACGATGGGATAAATGAGATGAAATGGATGGTGATACTCCTGTTGGTCGTAGCCTGCGTGATCCTTCCAAATCAGGGGCAGGCACGCAGGCTCTATTTTGCCGAAGAGTTCTACCTCTATGTAATGAATCTCCACTACACAAATCCCAATCTCGAAAGAAATATACGCTTCTTGCAGTGGGCATTGGAAGCACCCTTTGACAACCCCGTCAGGAGTCTTGCGCTTATCGAGACGGAAAACGATTTCCAGCGCTATAAAACACTTTTCAAGATGCATATGAACCTGCTCATCATCGACAGCTATCTCCAGCTTGCCCGTCGATTCGACAAGGAGCACGTGTACTTTTTCAATCTCTGGTTTGCAGAAGAGTTAAAGGAGAGCTTCACAATTGCGCGATATTTTTATGAGATCTCCCTCAACTATTGGGAGGAGGCGAAAAAATATGCACAGGAAGCCGATGATATACCGGGCCGTATAAATCTCGATCATTGGGAGGATGAGTACTATCTGATACAAACCGGAGAACTCGACTACAAGACAATCATAGAGGATCATTTGGGCAGACTAAATGAACGTCTCCAAAAAGTCGAAACTTATCTGGAACAGTTTGAAAAAAACGCCTAAATTTTCTCAGCATTAACAACTGTAAAGAGCTATTTTCCCACCCTAGTGTATGACCATTTCATTGCGTAGTAAAAAGATTCGAACTGTATTGCAAATCCAGCTATTCTATGTTTAGCTTCTTCTTGATCTTCTGGATGTCTAAATACATGCCTTTGAGCTTTGGCCTCATTGCAAAGAACTCCATCGTGTCACGTACATCCATTGCCGGAGCTCCGACAATTCTCCGCCCCCTTTTGACCAGCTTCTCCATGACACCTGATTTTGCCCCGATAACAACGTCATCCTCGATAACGATGTGATCCGCCAATCCGACCGCTCCGGCCATAACCACGTTGCTGCCGATCTTCACACTTCCCGATATCCCGCAGAATGCACAGATAATCGAATTTTTACCAATTTCAACGTTATGCGCAATCTGCACGAGATTGTCTATCTTCGTACCATCACCGATCTCCGTAAGTCCAACAGTGGCCCTATCGATAGTTGTGTTCGCACCAATTTCTACGTTCTTTCCGATATGAACGCCGCCGATCTGCGGAATCTTGTGATGGCTAGTTTTAATCCTCTTGTAGCCGAATCCGTCACTCCCGATAACCACACCCGAGTGAATTACAACACCTTCATCGATTCGTGTATTCGGATACAGAACTACTCGCGGATAGATCGTACTATTTCTTCCTATTGAGCAGTTCTTACCGATTACTGTATGTGCGCCAATTCTCGTCCCACTTTTAATTTTTGTGTTCTCTCCAACAACGACAAAATCTCCTATTACCACTCTCTCTTCAAGCTGAGCCTTGGATGATATGGAAGCTGTCTCTGAAATACCTTTTCCAAAATCGGGTTTCTCTTCGTAGAGGGAGAGTAGCATAAGAAATGCCTCTTCCTTCTTTTCTTTTGGAACAAGAATATAATCGATACCTTTCTCATCAACCGGATTAAAATCAAGGACCAAACAAGCATCCTTTGTATCCTCTACTCTCATAAAATTCTTGCGATCCCTGACAAATACAATTGAATCCTTCCCCACCTGCTCGATGGGAGAAACACTGCTAACGATACGCTCGGGGTTACCGTGCACCTCACCGCCGATCCTTTTTGCAATCTCTCTTATTGTATACACTGTTGGCCACCTTTCCGCTTTTTATAAACTGTTGCCACCGAATTGCGCGACTAATCCATTCAATTCATCTCGGCAGTTATGTCCAGAGAAAATAATTCTGTAGATCACATTGAACAATGGAAGTTTTTCGAGTAGCGCGCTGTGATTCTGTTTAATGTATCGCCTACCCAGCTTCAGTGTGCTATATCCCTCGGCAACTTCTCCTGATCTTTGCATCTCATAATAGATGTCTTGTGGATTGCCCCCTTCACCGATTCTCCGGCCAAAAATTCCGTTCCTTCCCGATGCGGCCGTGGCGTGGAGATCTCCGAGACCGGCAAGATCAAAAACGGTCTCTCTCTTTCCACCGCACTTCTCAATGAGAAATGCCATTTCTCTGATTGCCTGATTGAATAGAAATGCCTTGAAATTGTGACAGTATTCGATAGACGAGTCACGATACAGACCATCTGCTATACCAATAACTATAGCATACACGTTCTTCAGAGCTGAAGAAAGTTCGACACCCTGAACATCTTCAGACCAGTAAATTCGGTAATAGGGGGTAGAGAAACAACTGAAAAGCTGTATGAGCTCTCGACTGCTGAATCCGAACATTGTTGCTGTAGGAACCCTATCGGATAGCTCGACAGCCTTTACCGGGCCGCCAATGGATACCCACTGAAGATCCCTATTGCCGAACCTCTCGGTGAAGAAACTCAAAGCTCCCTCGCTTATTCTCGTGATCCTACCTTCCAATTCAACGAAGCCCTTGGTGAGCGTAAAAACAGCACAGGGTTCAGAACAGGCCTGCAGGTACTTTGTGAACACCGGGATAAAGCCCTCACTTGTTACTGCAACAAAAACCACATCAGCACCTTCGACAGCCTCCTTCAGCGCATCAGCGTAGAAGAAACGCACACTTTCAGGGAGTCTTTTTTTTAATTTCGGATGAAACCCTTTCTTCGAAGCATCGAGCAGATCATCGTCGAGCCAGGTACCCCAAAGCCTCACCCTGTTACCATTTTCGGAAAGTGGGAAAGTGATTGCACTTCCCATATACCCAGCACCTAAAACTGCTACTGTCAATGCCTTCAAAATGATTTCTCTTGCCTTTTTGGTTAATAGTATAAAATTTTTTTTCTATTATCACCAACAAATCTGTTTACTTAGTCATAACGACGTAGTATTATACTTATTCATAATCGAAACTGGAGTCTTGGATGAAAATTGCTCTTATAGAGCCGAAGCCACCAATTAACGTATATTTCTTTTTGACGAAACTTCCACTTCTTGGAAACCTCTTTCTCGGAACCTTGCTGAAACAGGCAGGCCATGAGGTAAAAGTGTTCAAGGAAGATATGATACGGGTGTACAACGTAAAAACCGACGAGCTGCATCCCTATATCAAAGAAGCCGATGCAGTCGGTATCACCGCAATTACTCATACTGCGAACAGGGCGTATCAGATCGCCGACGCTGTAAAGAGACAGTTTCCCGACAAAAAGGTCATACTTGGAGGGAACCATCCCTCGGCACTTCCCGAGGAGGCCTTGCAGCATGCTGACCAGGTTGTTGTTGGTGAGGGAGAATATGTGGTGCGGGATGTTTTTGAGGGAACGAGGAAAGATAGTATCGTCCACGGGCCTCAGATCGACATCAATGACGTTCCCGCCATAGACCTGGACATCCTCCAGGGATTCAGGAACAGAAGGGGCAAGATAACCATGACCTACGCACCGATCATGGCGTCGCGAGGATGTCCCTATAATTGTATATTCTGTTCTGTGACAAAGATGTTCGGCAGGCGGTACCGCATAAAGGATTCAAACCTCGTCATGGAAGAGCTTATGATGCGCCACCGTGAGGGGTTCGGACATGCCTTCTTCTACGACGATAATTTCGCGGCAAATCATGACAAAACGAAGATTTTCCTTGAAAAACTTATACGCTCACAAATTAATATAAGATGGTCAAGTCAGTTCAGTACACACGTTGCGAAGGACAAGGAGCTGGTCAAGCTCCTGAAAAGATCCAACTGTCGGACAATGTTCATAGGAGTAGAATCGATCAATCCGGGAGCTCTTAAGGATTATAACAAGTGTCACACCGTCCAGATGGTACGGGATGCGGTGAGCACTCTCGTCAGTGCTGGGCTGAACGTACACACCATGTTCATACTCGGTGCTGATAGTGACACCGAAGAGACCATTGAGAAGACGATACGGTTCAGCAGGGAATCAAAAAGCAATACAACGCAGTTTTCAATTCTCTTCCCCATACCTGGAACTCAGCTCTACGATGAGATGAAGGAAAAAAACAGAATATTCATCAACGACTGGGACTATTACGACGGGAGCCACTCTGTCATTCTTCCAAAGAACATCAGTCCGTTGAATCTGCAGAAAAAGCTCATTCATGGCTATCGTCATTTTTACAGCGGCAAGATCTCCCATTGGCTGGCATCTCGATTGGGCTTTTTCGTGTGGAAAATCATAAACAGAATGTACATGAAGTATATACGCTACATTACCCGGATGTTGAGAAAACAAGGCATTATTAAGGATGGAATTCGCACCTTCAAAGGCCTTAAAACAGAAACACTTCCGCGTGTGCTTGCGATAGCTTTCAGCAGAAAAAAGGAGCTGCTCAGAAAAGAGGTGTAGAATAAAATCATTTGAGTTAAGGACTAATCATGTGAGGCGGGCACGGCACGGTGTCCGCCTTTTGTGTTTAGAGAGCTTTCTGGCATGCATAATGCAATTTACAGCATTTATACACTACTCCTCAAAGAATTTGGTCCTCAGGGATGGTGGCCAGTAGCTGGCACCTATTTCCCGTCCAAGGAGAATGGTTTCGAAATTATTCTAGGCGCAGTCCTCACACAGAATACATCATGGCATAACGCAGCAACAGCGCTCGAGAATCTGAGAAGCCGTGGGTTGCTTGACCCGCAAAAAATCATCGGCCTGAGTAACCATGAGCTTGCCCTTTGTATCAAATCCTCCGGCTACTACAATCAGAAGGCCAATAGGCTGAAGAAGGTGTGCGAATTTTATCTGAGCTGCACTCGGTCCGACATCGTTCCATCGAGGGAGGAACTGCTCTCTATTAAGGGAATTGGACCTGAAACAGCCGACTCAATACTGCTCTACGCCTATCATGTTCCAGTTTTCGTTGTTGACGCCTACACACGAAGAACTTTTTTGCGCATCGGCCAGATAAATGAAAAAAATACCTACAGCGAGATACAGGATGTTTTCATACGGAACCTCCCCCGGAATGAAAAGCTCTACAATGAATATCACGCCTTGATCGTCAAGCACGGTAAGGATATATGCAGAAATAAACCGCTCTGTGAGCGCTGTATCATAGGACGCTCAAATCTCTGCAACCACTACAATTAATGACATACACCACTCTACTAATCACCACAAACTAATTAGCTATTGATTAATGCCGTACAATAATTATTGTTTTTATTGATAATTTGGGACAGATGGTCTCAACAGAATGAAAACCGAGAATGAAGAGGACAAAAAGGTATGAAGGCCAGAACTCTCCCTATTATCTGTTTACAGATACCTGTGCTCTTACTCCTTTCCATAGCAGCTTCTAAAAAAGATTATTCAAATGAGGCATTAATTGGAACCTGGATAAACGAGGAGTACGATGAACTGCCTGGATTATCAGCGAGAATTTTCCTCGGACCTGATGGTAGATACGAGGGCTATACGAAAATCTCCGACAGCTTGCCAAAAGAGCGCGGTTATTACCGTATAATGGATAGTTGGACTGATTCCGATGGCAGTAAAATGTATAAGCTTGAGGTTGCCTTTGGATTCGCAACATTCTATTTCCTCGGAAAAGTACATAACCATGGCGGCGAATTTGAACAGGTTTGGACAAACATACCCATACAGATTCTTCTTCTATCCAGTGTGACATCTGGTGTGGTCGAAACCCGTGATCTTTAAGTCACCGGTATAAATTTCTCTGCACTCTTAACATCTGATGCATCGAGTCCCATGCGCCATAAGGGGTAGTAGATAAATAGAATATCACCCCCCCTTTACTCACCTATTCCGTAAAAACGAAGACTTCTCATAATATCCTGGTTGTGCTCACTGAAAACCACTTCGCCCGTTTCACATTCAAGTAACGAGTACAATCCGAGATCTGCAAGCTTGACATAGTATTTTGTCTTGTTCCACTTTGGTAATGAGCTCAGGTAGGCTTCAACCTCATCAAAGGTTTTTCTTTTCTTATCGACGTGCATTGACTTCCATCTTCCCAGCAAAAGAACATCATAAACACTTTGAATATACGCTTTCCCGGTTATGTACATCATCTCTCCGGAATCCTTCACATCTCCCACATGCTGCATCCACCAAAGCTCATTTACTCCTTCAACGATAACAAAACCGTACAAACTGTAATACTTCTCCAAAGTCTTTATCCAGAGTTTCTTTATTTAGAGCAATCTCCACAGCATCCATGTCACACTTGTATGATCGTTCACGCAGAGGGAACTGTAAAGTGAAAGGTTGTACCTTTTTGTATCTCACTCTCCAGCCAGATATCACCACCGTGCATGGCGATAAAATTTTTACAGAGTATGAGCCCCAAACCGGTACCTTTCTCCCGTTCTGTTCCCAACCTTGTAAAATGCTCTTCAATTTTAAAAAGCTTCCCGATATTTTTCGATTCGATACCGATACCAGTGTCTTTAACTTTCACTTCTATTTGGTCGCTCTTCTTACCAACTTCAATGCCCACGTTGGAATTCGGATGGCTAAACTTGATGGCGTTCGAAAGTAAATTACGAATAACGGTTGTGATCATATTCTTATCGCAAAAAATACACAGATCATTTACCCCGGTAACACGTATTTCTACATGTTTCGTTCTTGCATAACTTTCCAGAGGAACGGTTGCTTCCAACAGGAGATCCTTTAGCAGATGTTTCTCGGGTCTGTACATCATATCACCTGTCTGGCATTTTGCCCAATCAAGCAAATTATCCAACAGGGAAACCGTACGATTGGAAACAAGGTTTATCTCTTTTATAAATTTCAACCGTTCAATATCTGAAAGCGAACTATACTCATCACTGATATATCGAATAATAGAGATCAGAGAAACCAGGGGGCTGCGGAGGTCATGGGCGATTATCGAAAAGAACCTGTCTTTTGTTGCATTTAACTCTTGCAATCTCTTCTCACTTTTGCGAAGGGTAACTTCGCTTTGTTTCAAATCTCTATAGAGTAAATCAAAGGGCCGGATTAATCCCGTTTTTATTATGGACTTGTAAATAAGGTAAAAGGAGATGATCTTCAAAATGTGCCCGATGAAATTCGACAGGCCATACACATTCACATAGAATATGAACGCTATCTCGGAACCTACGGAGATCAGGATGGAGGCTATCAAAAGCCTCAAAACCTGCGGGTCGAACCGCTGCCGTTTCAGAATTAATTGAAAGGCTGCTCCGCAAAAGATCAGGGAGATTATCAGCTCGCTTAACTTTTTAAATCGGGTCAGCCCGATGCCCTCGATGAAAGAGTCAGGGAAAATGTGCCATGAAAAAATCGAATAAAGAATAATGGTAACCACTAAGCTGTAGCAGAGAAGGGCGTAGGGAAGGCTCAGTTTACGTTTTAAAAATAGTGGTGCAATTAGTAGTGAAGCACTCTCCAGATATCGAGCCGCAATCCACAATTGGGTCGGTACATTCGACCCTTCAATAAGAAATACTCCCATGCCTAAAAGTAGTAAAAAACAAATTGACGAAGACGAAAAAAAGTTTCTAATGGTACTTCAGCAAAATTCAGGAGATAGCATTGAAAATATTGCTAAAAAATGTGGTTTCTCTA
>CAYFYU010000046.1:25557-28446 GCA_964347455.1 uncultured Spirochaetota bacterium
AATGGAAAATACTCCCATACCTTGATATGCAAGGGTGTGAACAAAATCCAGGCCGCCAACAAAAACATAGGCGATACCCATTAGCAACAGATAGTTATTGTCCAGGTTTTGACGACTGTTCCATGAAATGATGAATATGCCGCAGGCAACGACAATACTGAACACTTCAGCGATGCTGTGAAAGAGAAGATAGTTGTAAAGACTGACTACTAACAAGCCGGTGAGAATGACAAATCCACCGAAAAATGATACTGATTTTTTAAGATTTTCACTCAAAATCTTATGAAACGCCCCTTTTACGTGATAGATTATAATACTTATACTTCTTTCGCGCAATCTCTGAATACCATAATCCGGATGACTTTGCCCGTATATTATGTTAGACTGTGGACATGAAAAATCGATTGTGCACCTGTATCATAATATCTATGTGCTGCATTTCACTGCTCTTCATGGATTGTGCCTCAAGTGGGGACACAAGAGTGAATCAACCCGAATATAGGAACAAGCGTGCCGAATCCCTCTTCCACCGCTCAGAAAAGGAATTGAAAAAAAACGAGTTTACACCTGCGGTGACCGACCTTCTTCATGCTGAACTGCTCGTTGTTGACGAAGAGTTAAGGCTGGCAATAATCAATCTGAAAGAGGATATTTACAACCATATCCTGGTCCAAACCGATATAGAAGATGGAGCATCCCTCAAATATACCGGTTTGGACCAGGATATGGTTGAAAATATCCTCAAGCTCGTTATCGAGTCGGTGCCGATGGTTACCGTTGAAAACGAAAAAATCCGCATCGAGGAGCTCAGGCACGAATTTATCGTGGCAAACATCGGGGAAGGCGACGAAATAATTCTTGAGAGCGTCGAGAATACAGTCGACAGCATTGTCGAATTCTTCGAAACATTCTTCGATGACATTTTCCATGGTGGAAGACACCACCATATGCGCTAAAAACGAAATGAATCTTTTTGTGCTACGGCGTCAGGTTCGTGTAATCTTCATCCTTGATCCCCAGGCCGAAACGTATAATGTAACCGAACTCCTCATTGTCGAACATGGTGAAGCCAAAAAACCTGCCCGAAGGATCAAATATACTGGTAACGATCTGATCTTCCACTGCGTCCTGTGATATGAATGCCCCCTTGCAGAGATGTGCATTTTGTACGGTCGAGGAATCGGCAGCGGTATTTCCCGACACTGTCTGAAAAGTTAAATTGATAGGCTCTCCTCCGCGCGGGCCGCCAGGAAAATCCTTGAACGAAATGAGCTCCCTGTTGAATACAGGCGTTCCTGTTGCCGTGCTGTCCTCATATTGAAATACCTTGATAAAACCTCCAGGTGTAATGATCATCTTCATGGGTTTGATCTCTTCACTCAAAGTCGTGAGGTCATACTCATACACCATTGTGAAATAGGTCCCGGAGACTGAGTTCCACCAGCTCGTCGTATCAGCGATGAGTTCGGTCTGGGGAATGGCAAGACCCATTCCCCCGCCTGTTTCGGGACCAAAGTCCAATATAACAGCACCGGAGCCGGTTCCGGTCATGGTGATGGCATAATCCCAATCACCCTCCGTAGTAGTCCAGATGATATTGGATACCGTATCAGCGTCATAGGTGAAAGAATTGACCATGGTGCCATCGCCTTCATTTATGTCGCCAACACCGCTGCCCTCGAATCCCCCATTTTGTTCTTCTTCTCTTCTGCTGTAAGAGGCACCGTAGAGCAGACCCTGTTCCATGCTCGAGTCGAATGCAGCGAATCCCACGCTCATATCGGAATTTGCGCCCGTGGTTGTAGCATCGATGAAAAACTTCATCCAGGTATATGCATTCTCGTAATAACTGGTTGAATCAACCGATTCTCGAAGCACGGCAAATGCAGGATTCTCCTCGGTTTCAGGCGATCCGCTCTCGGTGGTGAACATCTGGTAAATGAGAGCGACATCGGGAAATTCTGCAAAGAGCACGAAGTGTGTACCGTCTATGACAACCTTGTTGATAATTGAAAAGCCCTGCGCCAATTCGTCACTTGCAGGAAGCGGTTCGTAATCATACCATGGTTGTGTTGCTTCCGTTTCACCCACAGTATAGTTGATATGTTTTACCTTTGAGTTGTCCCTATCCAGAATAACGACGATGTAATCGCCGCTGGGATCACTTCCACCATAGCTCACAATATTTGCTGTATCTTCGCCCCCATCTGACGCACACCCGATAACCAGCATTATAGAGACAGCGAAAATTGCACAACCCAGGATGCAACCGAGAAGTTTCATCTTTTTCATTTTAATCTCCATATAAAAGTAGATTTCATAGATTAGCTGCTGGCAACCAAGAATCAATTAATCGCAGTCTATTTACTATAATCCCAAGTACGGAGCAGGAAAAGAGAATTTATACACGGTGCAATAAAAATCGAATTTAAAAAGGGCTCCACACGGGAGCCCTTTCTCTATACTTGACAGGACCTTCGTCCCTTAACAGGACCTTCGTCCCTTAACAGGACCTTCGGTTTTACCTGTTTCTTACTTGACCTTTACTTCAATCATTTTCGGCTTCGCTTCAGGAGCCTTCGGGACCGTAATATCCAGCAATCCATTCTTGAAGGTCGCGTTGATCTTTTCAACGTCTACATTCTCTGGCAGGGTGAAGGACCGTGAGAAGCTGTAGTGCCTTCTCTCTTTCCTTATATACCCGTCCTTTTTCTCTTCCTTTGTCTCTTCTTTCTTTGAAGAGATATTCATCACACCATTCTCAACTTTGACTTCAACGTCCTTCTCGGTCAATCCGGGAAGCTCAACTTCCATAATGTACTTCTCATCGTCCTCTTTCACATCAACAGCAGGTGTTCTCACATCATAGTCAGAATAATCGAAGAAGTT
>CAYFYU010000047.1:0-17249 GCA_964347455.1 uncultured Spirochaetota bacterium
ATATGGGTACCATTTTTCTCGATGAGATTGGAGAAATCAGTCCACAGACACAGGTTAAACTACTGCGGGTCGTGCAGCAGAGAGAATTCGAAAGGGTCGGAGGCGAGATACCCATTAAGGTGGATGTGCGGATAATTTCGGCTACAAACAAGAATTTGAAGGAAGAGATTGATAAGGGGAATTTTAGAGAAGACCTCTACTACCGCCTCGATGTTGTTTCGATAGAGGTTCCACCGCTTCGTGAGAGAAAAGATGACATACCGTTAATGGTGCATAAATTTATTGAGGAGTTTTCAAATGAGAATAACAAGGAGATTGAGGGAATAACAAATGGTGCGCTGCAGGCTCTTATGGCTTATCGCTGGCCTGGCAATGTAAGAGAATTGAGAAATGTAATTGAAAGTATCGTTGTTTTAACAAAAACCTCGGTAATAAACGAGCAGGACATTCCAGAATACATACTTTCAAAGGATGAGCAGACGTCACTAAAGTTACCTGCGGGTATAAGTATGGCAGAAGCGGAAAAGAGATTGATTCTGTTTACCCTTGAGAATTCGGGGGGCAATAAAACAAAGGCATCAGAAATCCTGAATATTGGACGTAAAACCCTCCACAGAAAGCTCGCTGATTACGGGATTGCATAAAAATTGGGTTATAAGTATACAATTTTATGCTAAAATTGTAATATAGTGTCATAATGACACAATTAAGTATTATGTCTCCATGGCACAATGGGGTTTCTTTTAATTGATTGTTATATAAAGAGTTAAAATGTTATTTTTTTAACTATTGGTATGGTTATTGCATATAATATACGAAAGGCATAACGTAGGCATAAATTTTATCTTTTTAATAGATTTTTAATGAGTAATCCTACAATGTTATATTACCGTCTAATGCACTGTTTTATCGCTTTTACAAACTAATCACTATTATATAACTATGTAAGGGGAAAGTATTGTCTGTAGATAAAAGATATTCAGAGCTAGGAACAAGCCTCGATGTTAGCTCGCTTTCGGTGTATCTGCGGGAGATAAATAAGATACCTCTATTGACTAGAGATGAAGAGGTAACGCTTGCCCGCAGCGCGAAGGATGGCTGCCAGGATGCCAAGGATAAGCTAATCCAGGCCAACCTCAGGTTTGTTGTGAATGTTGCAAAAAAGTATCAAAATCAGGGACTTACGCTCAGTGATCTGATCAGTGAGGGCAATCTGGGTCTCATCACGGCTGTTGATAAGTTTGATGTTGAAAAAGGTTACCATTTCATATCCTACGCGGTCTGGTGGATCAAACAGTCAATCTTGAAGGCGATATGTGAAAAATCAAGGATGATCCGTCTCCCTTTGAACAGGGCAAATGAGCTTCTGCAGATAGAGAAGGTAAAGAGAGAAATCGGAAGCAACAAGGACGGTGAGGCTGATATCGAAGAAATTGCGGATTTTCTCGACATGGACAAGAGCAGGATAAACGATCTAATCAATGCATCGAAGGAATTCGTATCTCTCGAGACTCCCCTTTCTTCTGACAAGGATGCAAATACCATATCCGATCTCATGGAAGATACGAAGGGTGCGGATCCGGAAGAGGTTCTTATTGATAGAACCTTGCAGGAATCGATCGAAGATGTGCTGTCTACCTTAACGGAGAAAGAATCCAATGTTATAAAATACAGGTTTGGATTGAACGGTGAAAGACCTCATTCTCTCAAAGAGATTGGTGACAAGTACAACCTTACAAAAGAGAGAATCAGACAAATAGAAAAAAAGGCGATAAGTCGCCTGAGGCACCCCTCAAGAAGTCAGAAGCTCAAGAGTTACGTCAGAGAATAACAAGCTCTTTCAAAATGATTGATAATAAATAAACCCCTTCAGATGAAGGGGTTTATTTAATTTCACTCATAAATAAGTTATTGTTTCTATGTCTTTATATCGCTCTGGGAGCTGCCCGTTTTTATTTTTTCCTATAGAATGAAGTGCGGGATATCTGCCTTGTTTCCCAGTTCGATAAATATGTATTGATAGTATCTTGGTACGTTTTTCGTCTTGAATCATCTAGGATGATGTAGCCCCCTTTTTTCACTTTGCTTACAGAATGTCTAATGCAAGCAACCCGGGCTCGACCATCTATAAAGACGAAATCTAGGCTGTCGTTTTTTACTGATTCTATGGACTGAACATAATCCTGGTAAAACGTTCTCCAACGTCCGCCACCGTAATACGATTTGCTACCTTTCCTTGACGGTTTCCGGAAAAGAATTGTAACGTTCTTTCTATGTTTCTTACATAGCCTACTGATTTTTCGATACCACTTTTTGCTGTGTTCGACGCTGGTAAGCGACTTGACTCTTCCTGATATCCAAAGTGTTGACATGCCACTGCCAAATTCCCATCCCACCATATTTTTATTTAGAATCTTTGCAAAAGTATCGATAACTTTGTCATTCAAATAGGGTTTATGCTTTGATTTTGCCTTGTTCAACCTATAATTCATCAGGTTCAACCTCGCCACGTAGATATCTGGGGATAAGAGCCCCGCTGTGCACAATTGCAGAGATCTGCTGTTTTCGGTAAAATAAAACTGGTCTTCCAAAATTTTTAATTTGTCATTCCAACCATAATTACTATCTACATCGGTAACTTAAGAAATATAGTGACCGCCTCCGTACTTTGTACCACTACAAGAGTTAGACATCTATGCGTAGGTGTGAGGTGGAATGAAATGGAACCGAATACCTACGCCCTCATCGGAATAACGACCTCTGGAGCTAGAGACCAATACCCTGACAAGAGCTATGCGGCCGTATATAATTATATTCTCGATGCCAACGCTACACAAGCATTTCCGCCTCCATTATCAGGTCTGCTGTATTCAGCTATAATGCTCAAGATGCGAGAGGCTCTTCCATCATGAGTCCTCACGTGTACAAAGTCATAACTCTATACATGATTCCTGTATTCTGACCACCATATCCGCTTTACGCGCTTGTGATTGACCTGCAAATCCTCATGCAGCAGCATGGCAGTGATCCAAACCTCTCTTACGCTCTCCAAACCGCATTTCTTCGCTTGTCCGGGCTTATCAGTTTCCCGGCACACTGTTCTCCATATGGCAAAGTCAAGCGAAAGGTCCGTGACCATTGTCTTCAGGCTCTGATTATCTTTATCTGGGAGTTTGAGTTTCTTCGCCTAATCGAACATCATCCCTCAGCATGTTAATGATCTTCTCTGCAGTGAATCGTTTTCCCGGCATGTGTGCCTCCCCGTTGAATATAGTCACAGTTACTCTCTCACTTTGAAAGTTGAGCCGTTTTTGGGAGACGGGGCAAATCTTACAAGGAAATATCCAGTGGGGACGTACTTAAGAGTGAGAGAAAGTTAAGAAAGTTCTGGACACCTCTTGCCTGATTATTGCTGCATCGGTATCAATTTTGGAATAACAGATATCACGCTCACTTGGCGTAACCTTAAACCATTTTTTCTAATGTTGACTTCGCTTTTTGTAAACATCGCATTTTATTTGGGGATCTTTGCTATTTCCTCGTTATCGGGAAATTCTTCAGATGAAGGCGTTTTTTTTTCATATCACCTGCCCTCACTTTTTATTAGATTGATCCGTCGAAGTTGAAAATTAAAGATATTGCGATATATTAAATTAGGAGTTAAATTACAAAATTGTAATTAACAAATGGAGAAATGTATGAAAAAGAAACTCTTACTAATATGCACGTTTCTGATGCTTTTTCTCATTGGGCTATTTGGATGCTCAATAGGCCCTTCAAATCAACCAATTAATTTTCAGCTGTCAATTACAGATGCACCAACTGAAGAGGATTTACAAGAGGCTTGGATAGATATTGACCGAATAGAGGTTTCGAAAGCTAATAAGGATGCAGAAGATGAGTGGATTGTCGTAAATTCTGATGGTGGAAAAGTAAATTTATTGGAACTTACGAATGGGAGAATTCATGACCTGGTTGTTGCAAATCTGGAATCCGGTCATTATAACCAGATTAGATTTTATATAGCGAGGACGTGGGTGAAGGTCAATGATGAGATTCATGAAGTACATCTTGCATCAAATACAATTAAATTTGTAAGTTCCTTTACCATTACCGAAGGTATTACGAAGCTCTTGATTGATTTTGATTTGGCGCGCTCATTAAAGAGAATAGGTGGACGAAATAGAAGGGAAAATGACCGCAAATATGTCATGACCCCTGTTACGAGAATTATAGGGCAGCTCGATGATAAAGGTGCAATAAAGGGAAGAGTGGTAGATCCCACTGGTGTTCAGGTAACAGTATCAGCAAATAGGGATGATGGATTTTCAACTTCTACTATCAGTTACAGAGATGGAAATTTTCTCATTGGATATCTTGATCCGGGAACCTATGATATCGTACTGGAGGCGGATGGATATGCTCAATATATAAAAGAGAACGTTACTGTGGAAATGGGAAGTGTGGTTGATATTGGGGAAATCAGTTTAACTGCGGTAGCAGGAAACGTTATTACTGTTGATGTGATATATAGTAGTGCGAGTTTAGATGGAAGTCCTGTTTACGTGACCTCCTTTAAAAAGGGCGGGAATATCCCTCAAGATGTAATAGAGACTCAAACTGGCACTTTGATTTCAGGTAGTACCTCAGTAACATTGGATAACTTTGGAACTGGGTATGATGATGGTATCTATGATGTACGTGCTCACATCGATTTTGATCGTGATGGGGAATTGCATCTACCAGTGCCAAGTGCTGATTACATTACCCTCGGAGACGTCATCATAAGTGGAAGTTCTGTAGATGTAACATTGGATGGTCCCTGGGGAACATATTTTCCCCTAAAAGTGGAAGTATCAGCCCCAAGCGACACTGATGGGAAATTTTTACACATGATATTGGTGTTAACGGGTAATACTTGGGGTAATTATACATTCGCGTCTAAATCGATTCCCCTACCTGTTAACGGTGAGATAACCCTAGATGGCTGGGGGCCATATGGTTATTATAGTTTTCACGCCATGATTGATATGAATGGAAGCTTTGAGAGTACCAGTGTGGGACCTGATACAGGTGATTATATTTCCAGTGCAGTAGTAAGTTGGTTTAGCGGCATTTTTCCTAAACAGCAGCTTACTCTGTGGACAAAGTACTAATTTAATTGTACATACTTAAGTCCCGTGAACAATCACATTCGTAATTTTTTTCCTCGTATTTTCGCATAATACTCCAGCATTATGATTTATAATAGTGTAATGCGGTGAGTAAGTACCTAGACATTCCTCAATAACTCCCACCTATCCTCCCAAATCCTCAATATTTAAGTCATTTTCGAGATATATATCATTACTTAAGTATTTTAATAACTTATATTTAAGTATTGGCAAGTATTTCCAAATAAGATACCTGTATTCATTAAAATGTTCATAATATCGATTCGGAGACCGAACTTTAAGAAAATTGCAAAATATGCGATAATGAATGAGCCTGTTTGTCGTGTACTCTTTAGTCTTTGAAGAATAAACGTATAGAGGGGAATGGAGCACAATGATGCCCTCAAGAAGGGTTCATTTTGTTGGAGTGAGTGGAATCGGTGTGAGTGCTGTGGCCGAAATATCCCTCCAATTAGGTATGGAGGTGAGCGGTTCAGCAGATCAGATGAACAAGCTGACTGATCGTTTAGAGAGAAATGGGATGATATTTTACCATGGACATCATCCCAAACAGGTACACGGAAGCGATCTGGTGGTTATGAGTGCAGCCGTTCCGGAAAAGAATCCTGAAATTAAGGAAGCGAAGAGGCTTGGTTTGCCCATTCTGCTCTATTCACAGTATCTGGGATCCCTCATGGACAAAAAGCGGGGTATTGCAGTTGCCGGTACGCATGGTAAGACGACAACTGCCGCGATGCTCGCGACAATTTTTTACAATGCCGAGCTCGAACCTACTGTTGTGTGCGGAGGGGTGATGCAAAAATTTTCTTCAAATGCGCTGTACGGTTCTGGTGAATACTTTATCAGCGAAGCTTGCGAGTACAATCGATCCTTTCTCGATTTAAAGAAATGGTATACAGTTATCACGAATATCGAAGAGGAACACCTCGATTATTACCGAGACCTCCCCGAGATTAAGGATGCGTTTGCAGCCTTTGTATTTACAACCGATAGAAGGGGATTTATCTGTGTAAACGGTGATGATCAAAATATTAGGGACATCCTCGCCCTTGAAAAATCGAATAAACGCCGTATCTTTACCGTTGGATACAACAATAAAAATCAGTACAGAGTTGAAACAAAACTCAGGACAGTTGGTCTTTACACGATGCGCTTATACCAGCAGAGAATTGAATTACTCAAGGTTAATCTCCCCCTTCCAGGTAGGTTTAACTGCATAAATGCTGCCTTGGCTGCAGTCTGTGCCCTGAATGTGGGCATCGATGTAAAAGTCATAGAAGAGGCGTTGGGGGATTATGGCGGCACCGAGAGAAGACTCGAGCGTCTCGGCAACATGAAGAAAAATCCCGTGTTCAGTGATTATGCCCATCATCCTACAGAGATCAGGCTCACCTTACGAGCACTGCGAGAGCAGTTCCCCAGGAAAAGGATTGTCACTATTTTTCAACCCCATCAGTACTCAAGAACGGCCTCCTTTTTAATGGAGTTCTTCGAAGCTCTTCAGGAAACCGATTTTCTCGTGCTAACCGAAGTGTTCAGACAGAGGGAGCAGAAGAAAACGGATACTACGATCAGGAGCGCCGTTCTGTACGAGAAATTGCAGGAAGTTATGGATGACCGGGTCGTATTGATCGAGGATAAGGGGGAAATCGTTCCCTATCTGCAGAGGAATGATTTTGAGAACAGTGTCATAATCTTTATGGGTGCTGGAGATATAAACCTGTATGCAGATGAGTATATAGTATGTAGATGAACAAAATAAAGAAACAGGTATCAGTACACGTGCATTTTGGGCTCACACTGTTCATAGTTGAACACAGGATGTTTATCTTATAACAATGGATATAAAGGAGTGGTAGATGAGAGTATGTGCACGTTGCGGTAATACGATAGCTCTTGTGGGCAAAATTGTAAGAAGCAGTATGTGTCCAAGTTGCGGGGCATACCTGCATTCCTGTGTGAACTGTAAATTTTACAGTCCTGGCAAGCACAATGACTGTAGCGAATCTCAGGCCGAGCTCGTGGTCGATAAGGAAGGGGCAAATTTCTGCGATTTTTTCGTGATACAAGATGCTGCGGGAGGAGCCGCTAGTTCATTGCAGGATAAAAAGAAAAAGGCCCGTAATGATTTCGACAAACTGTTTGGAGGTTAATTGCCATAAATTGAATCAGAGGAGTGTCAGATGAAGCTAAAGGTAAAGAATGCGATTGTTAGTGTTTGGGACAAAAGGGGGCTGGAAGATTTGTCAAAGAGGCTGTATAAGCTGGGGGTGCACATCTTCTCGACCGGAGGGACGGCAAGTGCAATTGAGCGTTTGAAAATACCTGTCACACCCATTTCTGAATATACGGGCTTTCCTGAAATAATGGACGGGAGGGTAAAGAGTCTTCATCCCAGGATACATGGAGGAATCCTGGCCAAGAGGGATGATAAGGGCCACCAGGCACAGATGAGGGAGAATGGCATCGTCCCCTTTGATCTGGTCGTGATAAATCTCTATCCTTTTGAGCAGGTGATAAAGAAGGAAAAGGTGAGTATCGATGAGGCGATTGAAAACATCGATATCGGAGGTCCTTCTATGCTGCGTTCGTCTGCAAAGAATTACCGTTACGTATGTGTGGTTCCCGATCCGGAGTACTATGACATGGTGCTAGATGAGATAGAGCAAACAGGTTTCATTTCACTTAAGCTTCGTGAGAAGTTAGCAATGGCGGTATTTGAGAAAACCGCTTATTATGATAGCCTCATTTCGAGCTACTTCCATGCATCCATTGTCAATAGGGGAAAGACCTTGTTTCCCCAAACGATTTATATACATTTTAAAAAGAAACAGGAACTCCGTTATGGAGAGAATCCTCATCAAGCTGCCGCTTTCTATACAGATCCTGATACAGGTGTGAGTGGGGTTGTAAAAGCCAGGAAGCTTCATGGAAAGGAACTATCATTCAACAATATTCTGGATATTGAATCAGCCTTTGAAATTGTGAAGGAGTTCGCAGAACCGGCATGCAGTGTTATAAAGCATACTAACCCATGTGGCGCGGCTACAGCAGATGCATTGGTGAATGCCTTCGTTGATGCTCTTAGCTGCGATCCCCTATCAGCCTTTGGAAGTATCATTGGCTTTAACCGCAATGTGGATAGGGATACTGCTCTTGAAATAGCCGGAGCAGACTTTGTCGAATGTATTATCGCACCTGGTTTTGATGAGGCTGCACTGGACACATTGAGACAAAAGAAGAATATCCGCGTTCTTGAAACAGGGGCAGTGGGGGAGAATGAGGTATACGATTATGATATGAAGCGCATAGCTGGTGGCGTGCTTGTTCAGGTGAGAGATTTAAAGGATATTTCATTGGATGACGTGAAGGTGGTGACGGAAGCATCCGTTACAGAGGAGGATTTGAATTCTCTGTTCTTTGCCTGGAAGATTGTTAAGCATGTAAAATCCAACGCGATTGTACTTGCCAGGGGAACAAAAACGGTCGGAATCGGAGCCGGTCAGATGAGCCGGGTAGATTCGACCTTCATGGCTTTGTCCAAGGCCTCCGATAGGGCAAAGAATTCTGTTTTAGCGTCTGATGCATTTTTTCCGAAGGATGATGCGATAAAACTTGCTGCTGAGCATGGGGTTACAGCGATTATACAGCCAGGAGGGTCACTTCGAGATAATGAGGTAATAAAGGCTTGCAACGAGGCCGGAATTGCAATGGTATTAACCGGTATGAGGCATTTTCGCCATTAACCCTAATTTTCCAATAAGAGAAAGGCTTCAGTTCCTGTGGAGCATGGCGATGTGGGAACTGGTAAGAATGGTCTTTAAAATGGAATTTCAACCAGACTTTTGCTCAAGAAAGCTCATACAGAACGGGTTCTGGGCTTACTATTTCTACCAAACTGCTCGGGATATGCTTTTAAGAAAGTCTCCGAAAGAAATAAATATTCTGACCAATGCAGACCTGCTTCAACTTTCAAAACTCTTTCCAGAAGTTAAGTTCAGAAATGGAAGGAGGGAAAATGGTTATCTCTGCAGCTCTGATCTTCCTGTTTATTTTTATGTGAGTGATTTTCCTGTTGAAAATACCGTTAAGATTCCCGGTATACTTGAACTGGAAAAAGCTGTCCTGGAACAGGCTGCTCGTAGGTTGCTTTTCCGGATCGATGGCATTTTTTATAATGTAAGAAACGAGATATTTCACGATCCTCTTGATGCATATGCACAGTTAAAGAAGGGAATTATTCAAACGATTACGGAACCTGCGGAGGCTTCCCGTAAATTTCCAACAATCGCTCTTGAAACAGCAAAGATTTTCAGTGATACCGGTTTTGCAATTGACAATGAACTCGACCTGTTCCTCTGTGAGCACCCTGTAGGTAACGTATATAAAACATTGAATGAAGAAGTAATCGCCGATTTTCTCCATATCTGCAGCACAGGGCGGGCGGGGAGTGCCATGGAGCTCCTCGATAGGTGGGAAGTCTTTGATAAGATACTCCCCGAAGTCGCATGTCTCAAACGGGTTTTGCATGACAAGGATCATCATCCTGAGGGAAATGCCTTCTGGCATACACTCCGAAGCCTTAAATGTGTCAAGAGCCCGAATATGAATCTCATGATGGCAATTCTCCTCCACGATACGGGAAAAGCAACGACGAATAAGGAGGGTAACGGTAAACGTTTTCCCAACCATTCAGATGAAAGCAGAAAAATCGCCGGTAATGTCCTTCGTAGGTTCCATTTCGATAAGAAAGATACAGAGGAGATTCTCTTCCTCGTAGATAATCATATGACCCTCAACTGGATAGAGCGTCTTCCCGATAAATCACAAAATAAAATTTTTTCTTCTCCGTATTTTCCGAATCTTCTCGAGCTTTACAGAGCGGATATTGAAAGCGGTTATCATAACGTACGAAACTACTATCGTATTGCCCGTATATACAGGACCTTCAAGCGAAAGATGAGGTTGAGGGAACAGGGTATCTATTCTCGTTAAAATCCTCCCGTATATAAAAAAATTGACATCCAATAAAAATCGTGTTACTTTTTATTAAAATAGTAACACATTAAATGTCAACAGAAACAGGTAGAGGAGAATGCACATATCTGATGGTGTGCTATCAGCTGAAGTGCTTCTGGCTGGCGCTGCAATTGCTGCAGGTGGCACGGCTGTGGGATTAAAAAAGTTGGATCTAGAAAAAATGCCCAGAGTGGCGCTGCTCACTGCCTCATTTTTTGTTGCGTCACTTATACATATACCCTTTGGTCCAGCAAGTGTTCATCTCATTCTTGGGGGTCTCATGGGTCTCCTTCTTGGCTGGGCCTGTTTTCCTGCTATTCTCATCGGGCTTTTCCTTCAGGCGCTCCTATTTGGCTATGGTGGGCTAACGGTGCTGGGGGTGACAACGGTGAACATCGGTATACCCGCACTCATTGTGTATCTTCTTTTCAGGGGTTTTATAAACAGAGAGGGAAAAACAGTTCCAATGATAGGTGCTGCCTTAGCAGGGGCATTTGCCGTTCTCCTCTCCTCAATATTTACTGCATTCTCTCTCGTTTTTTCGGGTGCAGAGTTTTTCACTGTGGCGAAGATCATTGTAATTGCCCATCTTCCGGTAATGGCAGTTGAAGGCATGGTAAACGTATCGGTTGTCATGCTCCTTAAAAAGGCAAAACCAGAAATGCTGGAGGATCTCCGTGGTGTTCCCCAGAGAAAACGGACAATTCTCCTACCGGATTAGCCGCGCAGGTTATTTAATTATGTCTGTCCCTGTACGTTTATCTTTTCACAAACCGTATTTCCGTACAGTGGCGTTTTTAACATGGCTTGTCATCATCCTCATAACAGCCTCCCCGATTTATGCCCATAGATTGAATATTTTTGCGTTTGTCGTGGATGATATGGTGTTTACTGAAAGCTCCTCTGCAGACGGAACCCCTGTACGTAGCGGTGTGATAAAAGTATTTGATTCTAAGGGCTCACTCCTCCTGCAGGGTGAAACGGACGAGGAGGGTCTCTTCAGCTTCAGGATACCGAAAAGGGAAGATCTAACTATCATACTCGAAGAGTCGACCGGCCATCGAGCTACCTTCAATCTGTCTGCGGCGAAACTGGCTAAGAGTTCTCTATCCTATTACGGTGGGAGTCATGATATTCCACACATTGAGGATATTCGAAGCGTTGTGGCTGAAGAGGTTGCAAAGCAGCTCGAGCCATTGCATGAGAGAATCGCACGGTTGCAGAAAGAGAATAGGATCCGGGTACGGGAAATTTTCGCTGGCATAGGCTATATTCTCGGGCTTATGGGATTGGTGATGTATTTTCAAAGCAGGAGAAAAAAGTAGACTGTGTTTTCACTGTTACAGTCAACTCTCTTTCTTAATTAAAAGGTACAGTGATTGCTGAAACGTTTTCAGAGGGAAATTCAATTTTTCATACTCTCGACCCGCGCATAAAGGTCGGACTGGCTATCCCATACGTCTTCACCGTTGCATTCAGTAACAAGCTCATCGTTTCCGCATTGGCCTTCGGGCTCTCAATTATTTATATAATTTTAACCCATCTGTCCTTCCGAGTGGTGGCACAAAGTCTCAAAGTATTTCTTTTTTTCATAGCACTGTTGTGGATTTTTCTTCCATGGAGTATTCCTGGGCGAGATCTTTTTACTATGGGACCTCTCTCCTTGACAATGGAGGGTGTGACCAAAACGCTTTCCATTACGTTTAGATCAGCTTCAATACTGCTGTTCATCCTCTCGCTCGTGTCAACCTCTTCGGTTTTTTCTCTCGTTCATACATTAGATCACTTTCGTGTACCCCAAAAGCTCCTGTATCTGCTTTTTCTCTCCTATCGATACATATACGTGGTCTACGCCGAATACCTCCGACTGAGGGATGCGATGAGAATTCGCGGATTCAAACCTTCAACTCGTGTGCATACCTATAAAACCTTTGGATATCTCATCGGCATGCTCTTCATACGGAGCTTCGAGCGCTCGGAGAGGATTTACAATGCGATGCTCTGCAGAGGATTTCAGGGAAGGTTTTTTCTGCTTGATCATTTCAAAGTTGTAAAGAAGGACATAGTAATACTGATGGTACTATTACTTCCGTTATTGGGAATAGGATGGCTCGAATGGATTTCAAAAATTCTGTGATAACACTGAGGGATCTTTCTTTTGGTTATACACCCGATCGTAGGGTCCTGAACCATATCAACATAGCTATTGAGAAAGGTGAACGGGCCTCACTCTTGGGATCAAACGGAAGTGGTAAAACCACTCTTTTTCATCTGATCATGGGGCTGCACACTCCCCTATCCGGGTCGGTACGAATTTTTGGAAAAGAGAGGACTTGCAAGAGGGATTTTCTCGATGTGAGGCGCCGGATAGGTCTTCTCTTTCAGGATTCTGATGACCAACTCTTCAGTCCAACAGTTGCTGAGGATATCGCGTTTGGTCCCTTCAATCTCGGTAAAAGCCGCCGAGAAGTGAGAGAGATTATTACCGAGACTCTTGAATTGTTGGGACTCGAGGGATTTGAGCAGCGGATTACCTATAAACTATCAGGGGGAGAGAAGCGGCTTGTAGCACTTGGTACCGTTCTGGCAATGAATCCGGAGGTGCTTCTTCTTGATGAACCAGTGATTGGTCTTGACGAGGAACATCGAAACCGCTTTATACAAATTCTAAAAGCCCGTTCTGGCACGTATCTGATCATATCCCATGACCATGATTTTTTAAATCAGGTGACCAAAACCAGCTACGTACTTCGCAACGGCATCATCGAAAAAAATATTGGGTCATATCACTAATCTATCACGAAATACTCTATATCCAACCATCCACAGAGTAAGGCGAGATTCTTCGAAAGGTGGCCAGGTACGATAATGAAGTGTTGACTGATGCCGAGATCTATTGATCTTTTAAAAAATTCCCCTACCGAAATCTTAACCTTACAGAAGAGATGACAGTTCCCATTAAGCTTTGGCGGACCGGTTAGGGATTCTCCTTCGAATACCACCCACTGTAACTTTTCACCGTTGTATACCGCGTTGACGACTGTGACCGGACCTGGTTTGTATTTAAAGTAAGTGCATGCACCGGTAAATTCATCGGAGTTCTCATATTCAACATCAGGTATGATTTGTACCGGATACTGTGGGTCATGCAATGCGGGATTGTGATACCCGGCATGCCCCATGAGGAAAGCGTTGGCACTTAGGTCAACGGTGAAGAGCTCTGTATAGAAAGGTGCATATTCGGTGAAAAGCCTGAGTATGCGCATCGCTATGCCTGCAGCAATGTCGGCTTCCATTGATACCACAGCACCGCTTGCATCTAATCTCGGATTTGTAAGGCAGGGTCGAAGTCCCATCTTGGTATGCATCTCATCGATTACATCATTCATAGAAAAAATCTGCAATTTATCTCGAGCGATAACTTTCTCCATGGCGATTGAGTACTTGATTCCCTCCTCAAGATTTCTTTCGTCAACTTCGATCTGAAATTTATTCTTTTTAAGTAGCTCCTTAAAGGCCTGAATCTCTTCCCTGCTAACCTCCTGGGCAATCTCCCGAAAAGGAGCAATTTCAAGATATTGAAGCTCGATGCCGTATTGCCTGCGAATCGTGAATTCATCGACATAGGTAGTTGACATCTGCTCACACCTGAAGGGCAAGACTCCCAGGCGGGTGTTTCGAAGCTCTTCAGCAACAACGAACGATCTGCAATGATCCCGTATCTCCTCGTACAGGTCTGCATCTTTGTAGTATCCCGAGATTGTGCAGTATCGGTAGCCTTCACGTTTGAGAAAACCACTCATCTGTAGTGCACCCACAGATCCTGAACCTTTAATCATTTCCTGAAAGTCCACCGTCTTGCTGAGCTTTCGATAGGGGAAAAAAACGCATAGAAGAATCGGCATCCGTGGTAGACGGCGTAATGCCGCTCTCAATATCTGATCTTCACACCACATAAGTGGCGCTATAATGAGACCCTGAACGTCGGCAGATTTAATCTCCCCGGCTGCTTTTTCTGCATCGGATTCGGAAAAGAGTATACCATTGTATACAGGATTGATGAAATCTGAGAGCCTCCCCACGATCTCGTCAGCGATGCGTTCAACATCACTGGAAATATCTGAGGAGGGATCCTGAAGTCCCACGTCTCTAAACCATCCAGAGGTCAGGAAAATAATCCCGATTTTCGCTTTGAGCTCCATTGAAATTAGACTCCTTTCATATTTAAGGTATGATCCGTTTTATCGTATTATAGCTGGTTCTTGGGAAAAGTACACATATGCATTAGAATTGATTAATCACTTAGTGAATTCCTGTTGATAATATCACTTTGCTAATTCAGAGTATAAGGTATTAATTTATTGTGCAGTGTTGCCTAAATCAGAAGTGCTTTATGAATTAAACATGACTGCAGGTCAGAATAATTGTATGGGGAGAGCAATGACTTCACGTGAGAGAATTAAGGCAAGCTGGGAGGGGAAATCTCTCGATCATGTACCACTCACTACCTGGTGTTTTGGATTTAAGCCACCGGTAGAGCTCACCTGGGAGAAGAATGGAAAATCGGTGGATTACTGGTATTCACTACGCATGGAGCACATCCATACGCTACCTCAGCCGTGGGAATTGGATGACGATTTCAAGAGAGTCATGGCATGGCAGTTAGTCGGTGTGGATGATATGCTTGATATATCAATACCCTGGAGCACTGATCCGGAAGTGACATGGGAAGATGCGGTTGTTCCACCGGCATCTGCCGGGGGTGATAGCAGGCATCCGGTCATGCTCCGAGAATATCATACGCCATCCGGCAATCTCACCCATGCTGTTAAGAGAACCGGTGAACAGCAGGAGGCTGGGTGGGTTGTGCAGCCAGAACAGGTACAGCTCTTCGAGGATTTCAACATACCGCGGGGGTTTCAACACGCCGTGAGCTCATCGGCGGATATACCCATAATACGCCACCTATATTGTCCTCCTGACCAAATAGCTCGCAGATGGTTTAAAGAGCGCACGGAACGAATTGCGGATTTTACTAAAGAACACGGAGTTGCAACGCAGGCATGGTCAGCATTTGGAATGGATGGCATCGTATGGCTTACAGGTGCTGAAGGTGCCGTGCTCATGGCTATGGATCATCCGAAGGAGTTTGGAAACTTAGTTGATATAGTTGCTGAATCTGATTATGAAAGATCGGTGTTGGCATGCACAAGCCAAACAGTCGACATGATCGTGCAGCGAGGCTGGTATTCTTCCACCGATTTCTGGTCGCCACGACTTTTTGACGAATATGTGTATCCACATATTTGTAGACTGGCAAACCTGGCGCATAAACACGGAAAGAAATTCGGGTATACAATGACCACAGGAGTTGAGCTACTAGGAGCCCGGCTCGTGGATGCCGGTGTTGACGTGCTCTATTTCATCGATCCAATTCAGGATACTATAACCCTCGAAAAGGGTAGGGAGCTTTTTGGAAAGGATTTAACACTCGTTGGGGGTATCAATTCCGTGAGTCTTGCATCAGGTGATCATACAAAGATTCGGGAACAGGTAAGCCGCGCTCTAGAAGTTCTTGGAACCACAAGTCGTTTCATTCTTCATCCCGTAGATGCGATTTTCCCGGACACGCCATGGGAGAGTGTAGAGGTAATGATCGATACTTGGAAAAAAAGGAGGTGATAACAGAGAGGTTCTCAGATCGGCTAGTTTTCCTCCCTGAAGCCTCTCTTTCTTCGTATATAATCGTAGATGACCTCCCATTTATAGCAACTCTCGTTGATCATTTCAAACCTCGCAATGTTGTCGTCAGTTACGATCTGAAACAGCATGGTTTTTTCCGGCGATCTGCCGCGCATATTTTCGTATCGATAGTGCAGGGCATTCTCATCGCTTCTCTTTATAAAGACGAGTCCCCTATCTGTAAGGATGAGATTGCCATCATCTATTTTTTTCAGCTTCGGGTATCGGAATTCGTTGTAGAGTGAGATCATCCCTGACTGGAGATACACCAGCTCGTTTGGTTCCAGATACCGTTCGAAATCGTGCTTTCGGGGTATAATCTCTTCTTTTCGGAACATCGAGTCAGCGTACTCCTTTATGGGTTGCCAGGTGTGCCCCTTTTCACGTATATAGCAATAGAGGTTGACTTCCCATTCTCTATTGCAGTTTGAACATTGGAGAGTTATCCTATCCTTCTCCACTAACCCTTCGAGTTTCCGACATTCTGGACATCTCCATAGAAGTCGGGTAAGTCCTTTGGCCGGTTTTTTCCCACGAATTTTATCGATCTTCGTGTAATTGTCGTTGTTATAGATGCCTTTTTGTATGTAATCGATGATTTCATCGTCTGAGGATTTTCGGTCGAACATGACTGGTTTTGAATAGTAAATTGTTATTGGACTTCTTCGCATCTTATCAGCCCATCGTGGGAAGGCGAGGTAATTTCCCTTCGAAACTACTGTTACGAGAGGAACATTGAGAAGCTTTACTAACTTTGCTGTTGATCTCAGGATAGGAAGTGTTTCACCGTCCCAATTTCTACCACCCTCGGGATATATGGCCAGGGGATGGCCTGTCTTGACCAGCTGTATAGCATACTTGATAGATTTGACATCGTGGGATCCCTTTCGTCTGGGAAATGCACCCATGGCCCACATGAATCTTCTCATTAGGGGTATACGGAAAAACTCGTCAGAGGCCATCTGAAAAATGGGCCTTCCAATCATGGCACCGATGAAGAAGGGGTCGAGCTTGTGACTGTGATTTCCAACGAGTAGATAGGGGCCTTTTTTCGGAAGGTTATCCAGACCCACAGCATGGATCTTGAATATTCTGATGTAAAAAGGCTTGACGCAGAGGAGGATAAAACGGTACCAGTAGAGTTTCGGGGGTTTCAACAGTTTCATCATTGTATCCAACCTCACGATTGATTAAAGCGATTCGCCTCTGTCAAGGCCACTATAATATTAAAAAAACTATCTAATGTAAACAGTGAAAGGTCGAAGATCCTGTCAAGTACTGCAAGTGCTGTCAAGTACTGAAAGTGCTGTCAAG
>CAYFYU010000047.1:17349-24829 GCA_964347455.1 uncultured Spirochaetota bacterium
TCGAAGATCCTGTCAAGTACTGCAAGTGCTGTCAAGTACTGAAAGTGCTGTCAAGGAAAGTGTTCATAATATTTATTGACTTTGCATATTCTCCCAGGTTAAAATATGACTGACTGTTCAGTCATTAAAAACATATTTTACATTGAAGATACTGCTTTCCAAGACCTACGAGGACTTGCCATGGCGAAAACACGAGATATCGAAAAGAAAGAGAAGAAGAGAAAGAGGATTATGCAGGCGGCTTTGAAGATTTTCTCAAAAAAGGGCTATAGCCCGGCAGTACTTGATGAGGTTGCGCAGGAGGCGGGAATTGCCAAGGGGACGTTGTACCTCTATTTCAAGGATAAGGAGGATCTCTTCTACAGCACTCTCATGTCCGTTATCGATAATCTTGGCGCTCAGCTGGAGGAACACGTATCGGAAGATCTTGATCCTATCGAAGTACTCGAAATGATAGCAATGATTCAAATTCAGTATTTTTCTCAGAACAGGGAATTTTTTAATATCTATCTAACCATTCTGAACTACAATCTTCTGAGTAATTACACACGGCTCTTTGACAGCATGCTCGAGCGCAAGAAGGCGCTCTATGCATTTGAAGCGAAGGTGGTGGAGCGGGGTAAAAAACAACGACTCATTCGCCAAGATATCGCAACAGCGGATATTGTGATTGGTTTCAATGGTCTCATCGAGAGTACCATCGAGCAAATGTTCCATGAAAATAGTCAGGTTACGTACAATCCTGAAGAGAAATCAAAGGCAATTATGCGTATCTTTATCGAGGGGTGTGGAGAAAAGTAAAAATGGAGATAAAATAATATGAATAGCAACTATGTCAATCCAAATAAGAAAACTGAAAGATTGGCCAGCAGCTTGGGCTTACCGCTACATATGGGCGTAATTGTGTTCCTCATTGTTCTCTTATTGGTACTATCACCAGTGGACAGTTCTGGGGAAACCATAAGGCTTACCCTTGAAGAAGCAATAGCTTTGGGGTTGGAGAATAGTTCAACTTTAAAGGCGAGTATGCTTGCCGTCAGTTCCTCACGCTCCCTCGTAGATGCAGCAAAGTCGTCCCTGTACCCGAGCGTGTCCACAGCACTGACCTGGACGCACCTTTTTGATCCGGCGAAGAGTCCCGAATCGACCTTTGATATCGGCACAGGCTCAATTACCATCCCAGGTTCTTTTCTTGCAGCCCCTGACCCGATTCTGTTTTCTGCGGAACTGAGTCAGTCGATATACACCTTCGGCAAAACGAAAAGTGGGATAAAACTTGCTCAGGAGAGTTTGACCCTGGCAGAGTTGGAGTTGGAAGAGGAGAAGAGAAGTCTCATTGTTGAAATCACCCGTGGATTTTTCGGCTATGTTCTCGCGAAAGAGGTTGTCGTTGTTCAGGAGGAAACGCTCAAACAGAAAGAAGAGGCCCTGAGAGTTGCACGTGAACGATACGATGCAGGTTTGGTCCCCGATTTTGAAGTTTTGAGTGCAGAGGCTGACCTGGAAGGGTTCAAACCGGGTGTGATATCGTCATACAATGAAGTGAAGCTTGCACTGTTTGCAGTTATTGATCTACTGGATATCGATGTTGAGGATGATTTCGAAATTGAATTGATCGGCGAATTAGAGCCCGAATACTATGAGTTTGAAAAAGAAAAGTTATTTCAGCGGGCTTTGTCTCGGAACTTTACTCTAAACCAGTTCAGGTCGAACATCAATCTGGCAGATCATCGTCGATCCCTCAACGTAAGTAACCGTAGACCGGATATCAAGGGTTTTGCCAATTATTCATTGCAGAGTGGTTTTGATTCAGCGACCGGAGAAAATCGATATCGGGGAGAGGATGCGTGGGAGGGAGATCTCAGTATCGGTCTAACTTTTCAAGTGCCTATATCAGCTCTATTTCCCTGGAGCAGGGAAAGTGCTGAAAAAGAAGGAGCAACCTTCGATCTGGAAGAGCTCAAGGTTGAGCAAAATTCAATTGAGAGCAGCATTCGTCTCAATATTGAAAGCATCCTCCTTAGACTTGAAGAGGAGAAGGCAAAGATACGGTCGAACGTGAAGAGCGTGGAGCTCGCCCAAAATCTGTATGAGTCTGCACAGGAGCAGTATGCAAATGGACTGATTTCAAGTATCGAGCTGGAAGATGCACAGATTGATCTAAATACAGCACGACTCGGTTACCTCACCTCAGTCTATAACCACAAGTTAGCGCTGCTCGATCTTGCAGATGCAGTCGGTGTTGATCACTTTTAGGTAGCCGAGGCCGAAGGTGCTGCCAAGTACCGAAGGTGCTGCCAAGTACCGAAGGTGCTGTCAAGTACCGAAGGTGCTGTCAAGGGAGGTTTCTATGAAGAAAGGCTTGAGGAGATTTCTTGTGGTCATGGTAATTCTTGCCAGCATTGGCGGTCTCGGTACTATTGCATACTATCGTTATCAAGAAAAGGTCAAGTTGACATTGACAGGTGGGAAATTTGGTATAGGAGGAGCCGACGATAATGTGGATACGGCAACCCCCGTTGCTGTTTACAGCGCGAAGAGAGGATCAATCAGTGAGTCTCTCGTTCTTAACGGCGAAATCATGGCAGTTACCGAAGTAAGCATATATTCAACGGTGGCGGGTAAGGTTAAAGAGATAAAGGCCGAAGAGGGCGATCGTGTCAGAAAAGAAAAGCCCCTCGCCTTTATTGATCGCAGTGAAGCAGGAAGGACCTATGCCCTGACACCGGTGGAGTCTACTATCGATGGGCTGGTGAAAAGTGTGCTCGTGGAGTATGGAGCCCATATAACACCACAGGTTCAACTGTTTGAGTTAATCGATATGGATGATGTCGAAATTTATGTTCACATTCCGGAAAAGGATATTTATCGAGTGAAAAGAGGTATGGATGCACAGGTCAGGGTCGTTTCTTATCGGGAACGTGTATTTAGGGGGAGGGTGGACGAGCTGAGTCCGGTTGTGGATCCCGTCTCCCGAACACTAGAGGCACGTATAAAGATACCGAACAAAAATCACCAATTAAAGCCGGGAATGTTCGGCGAGGTAAAAATCATAGTCCGAAGCTCTCAGAACAGCATTATCATACCACTCGCTGCGGTAGTCCAAAAGGATGGAAAAAACGTTATCTATATCGTCAATGATGAAGTTGCACGTATGGTGGAACCGCAGTTCGATATCAGGGAGGGTGATCGTATAGCCGTGGTATCTGGAATAGGTGAAAACAGCAAGGTCATCGTAATTGGGCAGCAGAATGTCCGTGATGGCGATCCGGTAAAGGTAACGGAGGAAATCGGTGAAAATTTCTGAACTCGCGGTAAACAGACCGGTTACCACCATTGTCATTTACATAGCCATCGTTGTACTCGGCATATATTCACTCGGCAGGCTGGCCATCGACCTCATCCCCAATATTTCTTTCCCAGTTATAGCCATTTCTTCCAGTTACCCGGGGGTGGCACCGGAGGAGGTTGAGGAAAATCTCACCAAGATCATTGAAAATGCAGCGGCCTCTGCAAGCAATGTGAAGAAGATACGGTCTATATCGCGTGAGGGTTCCTCCTCGATAATAGTGGAATATGAGTGGGGAACCGACATGAGTGAGGCTTCTGCCGAACTACGGGAGAAGCTTGACCTCGTCAGGGATTTTCTCCCGGAAGACGCAACGCAGCCAATTTTATTCAAATTCGATCCATCCCAAATTCCCGTTATGGTGCTCGTTGTAGAGGGGGAGAGGAATCTCAAGAGTTTACGTTACAGGGCTGATAACGACATCAAAAGGAACCTTGAACAAATCGATGGGGTCGCAAACGTCATGATCTGGGGCGGATTGCAGCGGCAGGTTCATATCGATCTTGACAGGACATTGCTCGCCTCCTATAACCTGACCGTGGATCGCGTTGTTGATATCGTGAAGTCGGAACATATAAATATCTCAGGAGGTTCCATTGATGAAGGGGGTTCAACGCTCGCCTTACGAACAACCGGGAAATTCCAGAGTCTCGAGCAAGTGGGTAACGTGGTCATTGCAAGTATGAACGGTATTCCTGTTCACCTGAAGGACATTGCCCATATCTACGACGGTTTTGTGGAAGAGGATATTGATGCCAAGTTGGGAAGAGAAGATGCGATTATAATGGTTGTTCAGAAACAATCCGGAACAAATACGGTGCAGATTTCAAGGCTTATCGAGAAACGGCTCGATGCACTCGAACGTTCTCTTCCCGCGGATATTCGGATCGGTAAATTCTATTCGCCCGCCGATTTTATCATCGAGTCGATAAACAATGTTTGGCAGGTGGCTCTTATCGGAGGCGTAATTGCAATTTTAGTTTTGTTCGTCTTTTTGAGAAATCTTCCCACAACCCTGGTCATTTCCGTTTCGATTCCGCTTTCTATCATTACCACATTCATTTTCATGTACTTTTTCGATCTGACGATCAACATGATGTCTCTCGGGGGATTGGCGCTCGGTATTGGGATGCTGGTGGACAACTCCATTGTCGTACTTGAAAATATATTCCGTTACCGTGAGTTTGGCGCTAAACCGCTGGAAGCTTCCAAGCTGGGATCACAGGAGATGGCAAAACCAATCATTGCTTCGACCCTGACAACCATCACCGTATTCCTCCCCCTGGTACTATTCATAAAGGGGCTTGCCAGTGAGCTCTTCAAAGATCTCGCTTTTACGGTGACCTTCTCACTACTCTCATCATTGCTCATCGCCCTTACAGTCATTCCAATGCTTACTTCCAAGATCCAAAAGATCGAGCTGAAAAAAAGGGCAGATTCCCTCAGGGATATTGAGAGTGAGCTGAGAACACGCGGCAGGGTGCTGAGGTTTCTGGACAATGTGTACAAGGATGTGCTCGATTGGGCATTGCATAGAAGATGGCTCTTTATTGGTCTTGTTTTTGCAGCTTTAGTGGCGAGCATTTTTTCAATACGAGTGATCGGCGTTGAGTTCCTTCCACAGTCCGACGAGGGTTTTATTCAGATGATAATCAGAATGCCAGTTGGTACCTCAATCGACATCACGCGAAGAGCCACAGATAGGATATATGGAATTATTGAGGATGATGTGCCTGAACGCAAGATCACCTTTATGCAGGTGGGAAGAACAGGTGAGAGGACTGGTATAGAGACGCCTGACAGGGCAGAAATTTGGATGACTTTAGTCGACTTGCAGGACAGGAAAAGAAGTGACAAGGAGATTATTGATGCATTACGAGATCGGATAAGAGAGATACCTGGAGTTACGGTGAGGTTTTCAACGGGAGGTGGACACACTGGTGATAGCGGCAACCTCAGTGTAGCACTTTCTGGATACGATCTTAAGCAGGGAACCGATTTGGCAGAAAAACTGAAAAACATTATGGAAAGGGTCAGCAATGTTAATGATGTGCGTATATCCAGGGAGGAGAGGTTGCCCGAGTTCCGTGTTACTGTCGACAGAGAGCGGGCTGCGCAGTTTGGTATTAGTGTTTTTCAGGTTGGACAGGCGATACAGCGTGCCTTTACAGGTGAAGAGGTTGCACGGGTTATCCTCGAGGGTGAGGAAGTGGAGGTTCTGGTTCGCCTTCAGGAAAAGGATAGAATTTCGACCGATGATCTCGAGTTGGTTACGGTTATGAGTCCTATGGGTCAGCAGGTCCCACTGTCAAGTGTAACGCGAATAGAAAAGGGCTACGGACCAGTTTCCATTGAACGAGAGCGACAGGAGCGGGTTGTATATGTAAATGCCAGGGTGCAAGGTGATGTAAAGGGCGCAGTCGATGCAATCAAATCTGAGGTTGCAAAGATAGCTATTCCTCCAGGGTTCAGCATAATCTATGGAGGCTCATGGGAGGATCTCCAGGAGACGATAAAGGATCTTGGGTTTGTCATGGTGCTCTCGATTATTCTGGTTTACCTGATCATGTCTGCTCTCTTCGAATCGTTCTTCGATCCCTTTATCATCATGTTTGCACTTCCGATGAGTTTCATCGGGGTTGTATGGATGCATATTATCACCGGAACCACCTTCAGTGCAGTGTCCGGGATAGGAGTTGTCATGCTAGCCGGCATCGTGGTAAACAACGGCATCATCCTCGTCGATTACACCAATCTACTGAGAAAACGGGGTTATAATCTCCTTGAGGCGGTTAAGCTTGCCGGTAGGACCAGACTTCGTCCGATTTTAATGACAATGCTCACCACCGTTCTTGCGCTCTCCCCTATGGCATTTGCACTCGGATCAGGAAGTGAACTGAGAGCCCCTATGGCAAAAACGGTAATTGGCGGACTCCTCGTATCTACTGTATTTACTTTGGTGTTGATACCGGTACTGTATGCTATGTTTGAAACAAGACGCCTGAAAAGGAAACAGAAAAGGTTGAATAAGGAAGGTCTTAATGAAGGATAATGATATTATGGTTTTTGTGGCATATGACCGGGCCATTGATGAAGAAATTGATGATGTGATGGACAAGCTGAATATAACTTATTATACGAAGTGGAAGGATGTTGTTGGAGTAGGGAAGCACGATCCCCATCTCGGAAACCCCGTGTGGCCCGGTTTAAACAATATCCTCATGATTGTAACCAAGAGAGAAAAAAAGGAGGAACTCGTAAATCTCATCCGGGCTCTACAGTCGCAGTTTACCTCTGCTGGGTTGCGCGTGTTCGTTCTGCCGGTTCTGGAAACGGTTTAGAGTGTTTCGGCGACCTCGAGTTCATCAAGTGCTCTTACGTAAATTTTCCTCTCTTCCTCTCGGCCCATAATGGAAAGTATATCTATGATATTGTTTAGATCGTCCCGTAATCTTTTCGCCATATCGAGGCGTCTGTTCACTTCGGAAGCCCTCTTATAGTAGAAAAGCGCCTTTTCAAAATCTCCCGCATTTTTGTAGAATTCGGCGATGTTGTGGAGATCTGAGGAGATGCCCAGACTGTTCTCAATATACTTGTCTTCGTCCAGTGCAAGGAGGTAATATTCAATGGCCTTGTCGTTTTTATCCATCAGCGTGTGGAGGTAGCCAAAGTTATTGTAGGCAGCTGCAAGCCCCCCATGGTTCTTTTCTTTTTTATGCATGGAAATGGCGCTCTCGATACTTTCGAATGCCTTCTCGTAATTCCCCGTTTTCATATAGATGGAGCCGATATTGTTGAGCGCGGTAGCGATACCCTTTTTATTCTTGTCTTCCCCATAGAGCGCTGTGCTCTTTTCCAACAACTCAAGTGCCTCCTCATATTCTGTGTTTCGTATTCTGATTGTTGCAAGAAGTACATAACTGTCTGCAATGCCGCTCTTACTGTTCATATTGGAGTATATTTCGAGAGCTTCAGATATCAATTTCTCGGTATTTTCGTACATACCGAAATTCATATAACAGCGGGCCAGATTATAGAAGTCTGATGCCATACCCGGAAGGTTGCTGACCTTCTGATCCTCTTCGAGGGCTTTTTCAAAATAGATTATCGCGTTCTCCAGATCTCCCTTTG
>CAYFYU010000047.1:24839-27628 GCA_964347455.1 uncultured Spirochaetota bacterium
CTGAAGCACAGGAGTTTATAAGTAATATCATCAGTACAAACGAAATTAAAAGGCCAACCTTTTTCATTCCAGATTCCTCTCCCTCCTTTACAAAACCTTCGGAAATTACGGGAAATAGTCGACATCGGGTGAGTAACCCCCCTCGCGTACATCACCCTCAATGGGAACTGGTGTAGGAGGCTTCCTTGAAGAGAATCCCCGTACAAAGAAGTTGTTTTCCAAAATCTTGATAAGGCCAATAGCCTCGTTCATTGTCCGGTTGCTCCGCTCAACCGCAGCTTTTATCTCAGGGGATGAATCAGCAAGAGCCACGGACAATTCCTGGAAGTTCGCAATCATAATGTTGAGGTTTTCCATGAGTGCAATGATATTCATGTACAGCTCGAGATCATCAGATAGAAGCTTGCCCACACTACCTTCCTTATCCTGAATAGACCGTGTTATCTCTTCAAGGGAAGCCAGCATCATATTCAGGCTTCCATCCTCATCCGAAAGCATAACAAAAAAATCCTGTATCTGGTCAAGGGTAAGATTGAGATTTCCCGCCTCCGCTGATAGGTTATAGGTCAAACGTTCTACATTGTTCATAATCCTCTGTACTTGTTCAGGCACTTCTTCGACTAGTCTCAAACTCAGAATTCGTGCACCCTCTTCGGTATCCTCAGACCATACATAGGAACCACTGGCGAGTATGGGCATATTCTTTCCGCCGGGTATTATCTCAAGGAATTTGGTCCCTATGAGCGGGGCTCTCCGTTTTACAACACTGTCTTTTCGGATTCTACCCGCATACTCCTGGTAGATGGAGAAGGTTACCTCGATTAGGTTGTCTTCCGTAAGAAATACCGATTTTACCTCTCCGGTCTGAATACCCTTAATTCTGACCTGCATGCCAGGTGATACATTCTCTCCAGTTTTAAATGTTGTGGTGAACTCGTAATGTTTTTCAAACCAGCGTTGTTCCCTCCCGATAAACACAATGACGGCAATAATAATAAGAAGGACTACGGTAAGAAAAACGCCAACGATTTTTTCGAGGTGTTTGAACTTAAAACTCATCTTTTTATCCTTCGCAGATTAATGGGCCCGTGATATTATTCTTCACCGGTGAGCAACCCCAGGACCTGTTCTGCGATAACAGATTCTTCGTCAACGATTACCGATAGTATTTGTTGAAGAATGGGATCATCTGATTTCAAGATCTCATCCTTCTCCCCGTAGGCGCACAGCTGCTTATTATAGATAAGAGCAATGTAATCGGCATAGCGCTTTATGAAATCGAGATTATGACTAACACTGATCAGGGTAATGTTCGGATCGTCCCGAAGTTGACGAACCAAATTGAACACCTTCTCGCGAGAAAGAGCATCAATGCCTGTCACGGGTTCGTCTATAAAGATCAGCTCCGGTTCGATAACGAGGGTGCGTGCCATTGCAACTAATTTTTTCTGTCCTGTAGAAAGACGCACCGGAAGAGCATCACGCAGCGCCTTTAATCCAAAGTCTATCAGTTTCTGGTTGACCTTTTCCTCTATTTCTTCAGGTGACATATATGTGTGATAGCTCAGCGGCAGAGCAATATTGTCGTACACTGATAGATTGTTGAGAAGTGCTGAATCCTCAAACACAAACCCAAACTTCTTCCGCATCTGAAAGATTTTACCACGCGGTATCCCGGAGATATCCACTCCATCAATGATAACGGTGCCACTATCCGGCTCAATAAGCCCAGCTACAATCTTAAGGAGGTGGCTTTTACCGCTTCCTGAAGGTCCGGTTATGGTAATCAGTTTACCCGCTGGAAAGTTCATTGAAATGTCATCGAGAACTGTCTCTCCCCAGAATGAATAGGAAATATCTTTAATTTCTATTATACTCGTTGCCATTTTTCAGAAATCATGGAACATTAAACGAATTTTCATTCCTATACTCAATTATCGATGGTTCTAGAAGGTTTCTCCTCATAAATAATATATAAAAGTAACTATACCGTCTGCCAACAACATTAGAGTAATTGCATTGACCACAGCTTTAGTCGTTTGTTGCGGTACTTCGGTTGATGATGCTTTCACCGCGAACCCTCTGTACGTGCAGATCAGAGATATCAACGCACCGAATATGAAACCTTTTAATAGGCTTATAATTATATCCGAAGGTAGTAATGCCCTTACTATTATTTGGAGAAATGTTGTAAAACTCGTCACGAGTACCATTTTCGATACCAAAAAACCCCCTATGAGAGCAAAAATATCGAAATATATATTCAGGCTTACCAGTGATGCAGTAAATCCGAATATTCTCGGAATGACAAGGTATCGAATTGGATCGACTCCCATCGACTCAAGGGCCTGTATTTCATGCGATACGACCATGTTGCCGATTTCAGTAGCAATTGCTGTTCCAGACCTTCCGATAACGAAAAATCCCGTGATTAATGGGCCTAGTTCACGAATTATGACAGTAACGAGAATGTTACCAATTATACCCTCTGCTCCGAATCGCGGCAGGAAGGTAAGTGACTGAATTATGGAAATAGCTCCGATTGCGAGAGATACGAATGCGATAACAGGAAGAGCGTCGACACCAGTGAAGAGTATCTGCTTGAAGAGCACATTGATGGTCATTCGGTGCCCACCGGGACGTTTCTGGAAAAGGGTTTTCAAAAAGAGGAACACATAGGCACAGAAGTTTAAAAAATCATCGATGAAACGAATTAGCCAGATGCCAAAATTCTCGAAAAAGTTCACCATATTCAAATTGTAGTCACTCACTTGCATTCTGTCAATTAT
>CAYFYU010000047.1:27638-28319 GCA_964347455.1 uncultured Spirochaetota bacterium
ATTACCTAAAACCGACGGTGGAAAGGTGAAAAAACATAGAATAGCCAGTGGGTTCGCCCCTTTCAGTCCATGTAGCGACCGATTCAACGTTCGGGGATACAGACCTCCCATGAGTCTGGAAGAACAGTTCAGAGCAGCTTCCAGAATCGAGGGCCTCGAAGGGACGGGGCTCGATTATCCATATCAGTTTAAAAACCCTGAAGAGGTCAAACCACTGCTCCAGAAGTATAATCTTCAGTTCGTTACCCTGGAAATCGGCCTCTATCCCGACGAAAAGTGGAAAAAGGGTACCTACACTGCCTCTGATGCGGGTGTAAGAAGAGAGGCTGTTGAGATGAGCAAGGAGGCTCTCGATGTAGCCGCCGAGCTTGGTGCTGAAGACGTGCTGATGTGGCCCGGTCAGGATGGATTCGACTATCCCTTTGAGAGTGATTACCTGAAATACTGGAGTCTCCTCGATGAGGGCATTGGCGAAGTAGCTTCACACCGTCCGGATGTAAAAGTATCGATCGAGTACAAGCAAAAAAGTGACCAGCCCCCATCCTTTGTACCACTTCCAGAGTTAGTCTCACATGCGTAGGTGTGAGGTGAAGCGGAGCGGAACCGAATACCTACGCTCCCATCGGAATAATCACCTCCGGGGCAGGAGGCCGATACCCCAATGAGCTATGCGGTCGTATA
>CAYFYU010000048.1:0-26687 GCA_964347455.1 uncultured Spirochaetota bacterium
AACGGTATACATCTTTCCAGATCTCGATGCAGGAAATACCGCATACAAAGCAGTCCAGAGATCAGCGAAAATCGTTGCAATCGGTCCGATTGTTCAGGGTTTGAATAAACCTGCCAATGATCTGAGCAGAGGTGCGACTGTACAGGATATAGTGTATACCGTCGCAGTTACTGCTGTACAGGCCCAGCAGGTGTAGGGTATAGTTTAACCGTTACAGTATAGAAACCAGTCCGGGGTTCTATCTCTATTTTTCCTCTCTTTGCTCTTCAAGCTTTTCCCGTAATTCTTCCTTTTTTTCTTTCTTCCTCGCCCTGACCCCGCGGGCAACATAACCTACTGCAATTCCGAGGACGAAAACAATCAGTATCATGATTGCTCGCACCATCGTAATGGACCACTTAAGAAACGTTATATCAACTTTTTCCGTATTTTGGACCATGAAAATGATTACCAGGATTCCAATGATAACTCCAATGATGAATTTCATCACGACCTCCCTCATTACAATTTCATTTCAAAAGATTGCTGATTAGATGGAAAGAATTATAATAAAAAGCCACTTCGCATTCAAGTAATAAGATCGCCCTTTGACCGTACAGCTGTGCTCTAATCCGTTTTGCGAGATCCATATCTCAACGGCGCTCAAACGAAGTGGATCAATACCGACCTCTTCGTTGAGATAGCGAACCACATTGATGGCTTGTGCAGATCCGATTTCCCAGTTGGTCGGATAGGTTGTCCGCAACTTCGGTATGATCGGAAAAGTGTCGGTATGACCTTCTACTCTTATGTTTTTCTCCGGGATCTTCTTGAGTGTAGCGCCGACACGCTTCAGTACACTCTATCCTTCGAGTTTGATGTCTGCTTTCCCTGTTTCGAAGAATAATCTTTCGGCAATCGTGAGTTGAAGGCGATCACGGACTTGATCGTTTGAATTTCTTTTTCCGTTGCAGCCTTTTCCTCTTCGCGTGTTTTTTGTAGGGCAGCGATCTGCTGATCTCTTTCACCCACAGATTTTTGGATTTCATCGAGTACCTGCTGCAAATGCTGCCGCTCGCTCTCCAGGCGGTCATTGTCCTCTACCCGGGTTCTTACCTATTTCGTTGATGCATATCCTGAGAAAAGAATGGCGGGTACCATAAGAACAAAGACAAGAGAAATAAATTTGTTTTTCATTGAGGTCACCTCCTAAGTGTTGTTAAAAATTTAATGTTATTATAAGAAAATACAAATCTAATTAACAATAAGAGTTAAATTATATAAATTTATAATTGAAAGACTTTTGATAATTGAAGGACTTTTGATATTGGTATAGCGGGGTTTGAACTCAGTATGATAACGAGAAAAATACAGCTTTTTAAAATCTTTGGATTTCAGGTGAGCCTCGATCTGAGCTGGTTTTGCAACTCCAACCTACTGGATTATGGGGGTTGTTGCAGCGTTTGGTCTTTTTCTTTCAATTTTGCTCCATGAGGTCTAACACTCACTTGTGGCTCGTCGCTATGGTGTTTCCATCAAGGGGATTACCTTTTTCGTGTTCGGAGGGGTTGCACAGATGGAGAATGAACTGCCTGGACCACAGGCGGAATTTTCGACTGCCATTGCGGGGCCACTCATGAGCATCGTTATAGCTCTGGTTTTTTTCGGGCTGAGCAAGTTGGCAGAGGCAACTGAACTTCTCAGGGCGGTTTTTGCCGTGCTCAGATATGTGGCGATAATGAACGGTGCGCTTGCTGTATTCAACATAGTCCCGGCCTTTCCGCTTGATGGCGGTTGGCTGCTTCGTTCGGCTATATGGAATACAAAGGGGGATCTGCTGGTTGCAACTCGCATATCATCCCGCATCGGATCAGCTTTCGGTATAATTCTCATTGCCTTTGGTGTTGTGAATGTGTTGATGGGGAGCTTTATTGGCGGTATGTGGTGGTTTCTCATTGGAACGTTTCTCAGTAATGCAGCGCGGCATTCCTATCAGCATGTGTTGTTTCGCCACACACTGGAGGGAGTCAAGGTGAGCAGATTCATGAAAAGTGACCCCATAACTGTTTCACCTTCAGTGAAATTACAGACACTGGTTAATGACTATGTTTACAGATATCACCACAAGATGTTTCCAGTGGTTGATGAGGGGAAGCGTGAATAAGGAAGTATTCTGTTCACAGCTTTTTCTCTATTTTATACAACGAGGTCCTGAAGTAAAAGAGAGGTAAAACTCTCTTTTCAAGAGGTTGTGCAATATAGGTTTCGATTTTAAAATGTCCTCTCTCTTTACCTGAGAGTACAAAGGAGAATCCGGTTCCGATACTGGAAAATGAGTTTACCCTCGACCCAAGGCTCAGACTTTCCTGAGTCAAAAGCTCATCAAAGAGGAGAAAAACTCTGTATTGGTGCATCCTTGTCTGCAGCTTTCCCACTTTGAACTTCAGTTCCTTATCTCGTAAAATTTCAACTTCAAGGTTTGTTGAGAGAAAAATAAAGCGGAAGGCATTGATCGAGCGTATTTCATACCCACGTATCGAATCGAATCCGCCCAGAAAGTAGAAGGAGCTGAGGTCCCTATTCCATATCTTTATCGGGTAGCTTAGATTAAATTTCTCTCCAAGGTACCATCGATCCCAGAAGTTGAATCTTAACAGGAGGTTGTTGACATTATCGATGCTTACGGGATTGTCAAAACTGTTTCTGAAACGTGCATCGAAAACCGACCGATAGTAGATGCCTTCAAATGCGAGCCTCTTATCGGGATCTTTTGCTCTCAATGTATCATATACAAAACTTGTTCTTGCTGTTAAATCGATACCCTCCTCTATAACACTGCTCGTCGTTAAGCTTCCTCTAAACGAGTCGTTGACGATGAATGCGGGAATAATATAGAAGTTATGAAACATGTTGTAACTGAGACTCAATTCAAGGCCCCTGCTGCGATAGATATATTTTTCTGTAGGAAGAATTGTAAATTCATCCCCAGCGAGTTGAGGATAGAAAAAGTTTTCAAAGTCAAGATCCAGAAAGAATTTTATTCCTGGTTCGAAACGCTTTATGGGATACTTAAAGGTCAGGTCTCCCCCTATGCTGTTGTTTAGAAAGTTGTAGTTCAGATCGAATATTATCCACAGGTTGTTGAAGTCTTCGATGAAGTGTTCGTATACATTACCACTGGGGAGTGTTAATTCAAGCTGGGGACTGATCCGTGCATTTATCTTCGTTACCTTGACATCGACTTTTTTACTTTCAGCCTTTTCCACAGTTTCTTCCGGTTTTTCAGCTTCAGTTTCTGCATCTTCCTCTTGCGCATGCAGAGAAAGGGGTATGGGAGAGATAGTGATAACGATTACAAAAGAAAGCAGGTATATTGTGAAATATTTTTTCATGTTCATTGTTCTCATAGAGTATCAGGAAATGAATTAACAGAGAATTGAATTCTTTCCACTTAATTTAATCAGTAGGGAGAGTAAAAAAAAGGTTCTCTATAAGTTAAATGCTGTGATCTACCCGATAGGTATTAAAATAAATTCAGTTTCATCTAATTTTGAGGATATTATATTATAGTTGTCACTTGAACAGGAGGTATGAGGGGATGGGTTTCTGGGAGAGGTCGAAAAAAGTTATCAGTGAAGGTATGATGTCTACAAAGGAAGTGTTGGATAAGGCAAAGGATAAGACGAAGGAACTTGGAGAAAAAGGTGTTAAAAAGTTCGAGATGATGCAACTCGAAAAACAGGCTGAAAAACGATTTGCAGAGATCGGAAGACTTGTATATGAAGTACTTGTAAAAGAGGGACAGCAAACGATTTCCAAGGGAACCGCTGAGATTAAGAAACTCCTCCAGGATGTGGAAGATATCGAAAAGGAAATTGATCAAAAGGAAGCATCACTCTAACACTGCAACGGTATAAGCTAGTGTGGTTGCAGGTTACTGAAAATAATATCAGCAACATCACTGCGCACACTATTTATTAAAAGGTTGTTGTTTTTTCGGTGAGGGTAGGTACAGTTTGATAGAAGCACAAACCCGATTTCCATTCTTTCATCGCATATGCTGAGACAACCGGTGTAACCCGTCTTACCGAATGTAAGATCTGTATAATAATGGCCCATGAACTGAGGCTGTCCAAGTTCCCACCCGAGTCCCGTGCATTCACCGATTTCTGCTATTTGATTTGTGTACATTCTGCAGATTGTTTGTTCACTAAAAAAGCGTCTGCCAAAAAGTGTACCGCCCTCTAAAAGCATCTGGAGGAAATTGAGGAGATCAGGTGCAGTTGAAAAGAGACCTGCAGAGCCGGGCACGCAGGGTATGATCTTAAGATAGTCTCTGTTTGTCCTCAGAAGGGTAAAGCTACTCTCATCGTGTACCTCTCCCTGTATGAGTCTCCCCCGCCAACCATCGAATTCTGTCGGTACAATATCTGATTTGGGAAATTCTACCAGAGGCTTAAAACTTGTCCGATCCATTTCGAGAGGCCTGAAGAACGTTTCATCTGCGATATGGTCCAGTGGTTTGCCGCACACTCTTTCAATGACGAGGCTGAGAAGTACACTTGTTGCATTTGAATAGCAGAAAACTTCACCCGGTTTATTTTTAAATGATGTTTGAAATATTATATTCATAATTTTTTCCGGGGTCTTATCCTTGTACCAGGAGAGCCGGAATCCAAAGCTTAATGTGTGGGTGAGCAGGTGTTTTAGCTGCACCGCATCTCGGTCTGGGTTTGTAAATTCAGGTACATATTGAACCAGTTTGTCATTTTCGTTGAGACGTCCATCTTCGATAAGTTTCAATGCAAGGCACGCAACGGGAATTGACTTTGTTAAAGATGCCACGTCATAGATTGAGTTGTCCTCTACTCTGGGCGATGTCTTTGCATAGGTAAACCTGCCGAATGGTAGTACGGTGCGTTCGCCCCCTTTTCTCACCATACCGAACACGCAGCCGGGGAATACGTGTTTTTCGACCGCACTGTTCAGCACATCCTTAATGGGCGGGACTAATTTTTTCATGGAGATCAAGGCGTTAGGTTCTCACGCATCTTTTTAGCCAGGTCCAGATCCCTGTCGACCAATGTGATCTCTATTCTTCGGTTTTGTGCTCTTCCCTCAGCAGTGCGATTGGAAGCTTTTGGTCGATACTGACCGTAAGAAACCGCACTGAGACGGAGCGGGTCGACACCTGACTCCTCCTGCAGATAACGAACCACGTTTACTGCGCGGGCGGCACCGAGCTCCCAGTTCGTTGGGTATTGAGATTTAAGGGAGCGTCCAATTGGTACGGTATCGGTATGTCCTTCGATTCTTACGTTCTTCTCAGGAATTTTTACCAAAACAGCACCAATGCGTTTGAGAACCCATTTCCCATCAGGTTTTATTTCCGTGTTACCCGTATCGAAAAATAGCTCCTCCGCAACGCTGACCACAAGCCTGTTTTGTATCTGATTGATCTGAACGCTCTTGTCATTGATCTCTTTTTTAAGAGTCTGGACCAGCTCGTCCTGGGTTTGTCTTAATAAAAGTGATTCACGTTCAGTGGTTTCCTTCTGTACCTGAAGCTCTGCATGAAGCTGTTCGATCAGCAGGTCCTTTTCATCGAGCTGTTTGTTTGCATTTTCAAAACTGGTTTTCAGCTTTTCGTGTCTTTCCTCAAGAGTTTTGTATTTGTTCGATAACGCGCAGCCTGTAAGCATAACAGTAATGAAAAAAAATAGTAGTATCAGATATAGTGTTTTTCTGTTCATTTTTTCTTGACCTCTAGCTATTTAGCTCTTTCTTTACAAGTCAGTTGTTTACAACATGATACTATCTTGGATACGGTAATATTTCTATTTCAGAAAGGGTAGATATATTTATTCGCAGTAACAAAGAGGTAACGTGCACTACTTTTAAGGAGATTGATCGTGCGAAAAATGTACCTTTTTTTTCTTATCTTCATGGTCCCGATGACGTGTTTTGCGCAGGAAGGAATGACTCCTAGAGTGGCTCTTCAAGGTGTAGTGGACCTTACCTTAGAGATCAGCGTAGACGAGATATTGAAGGATCTTGACGTTGATAAGATACAAAATGAGGTGAAGGAACAGCTGACCCTTGCGGGGTTGCAGGTTGTAGATGATAAGAACCATTCCGTAGGTATCGATAGGTTTATCGTCAATGTCATGGCTGTGGAGGATTCCATGAAGATCATCTACGGATACGGCATCCGGGTGGAGTTGCACCAGCGACTGCTTCTGCCCTGGAATCCACAAATTTCGATATTTGCAATAAGCTGGTCGAAATGGTCGGTTGGTATATCCGGTAAAAAAAAGGCTGCTCCCGCTGTAAGGCAAGCGTTAAAGGAAATGGTCAGAGATTTCATCACAGATTATAAAAAGTCGAATCCATAGTATATAGCAATAGGGTATCCTTGGTTCTGGTTTATATCAGCGTTAACGACCTGTAGTATCACCTCATGGTGCAGTTGCCTGGATGCCGAGGAGGGCAGGGTTTTCCTTTATCTCTCTTTCAAAAGCCTCCTTACGTAAATTGTTGAAATAGCTGGGGTGTTGAAACGAGTAGGTGAAATTGGTGTGCACGTCGTATCTTCCTTCAAGAAGTGCAACGGAGTCCTCGACCATGACAAGCTCTTCATCGGTCGGAATAACGAAAATTCTGGTCTGTGATCCTGCTCCGGTTATATCGGTTTCGGCATTTCTCGTTTGAGAGATCCTGTTTTTTTCATAGTCCATGGTAATGCCGAGACTATCGAAGTTCTCGAGCATAAGCTCACGCAATTCGGGATTCATCTCTCCGGCACCGGCGGTAAAGACGATTGCATCTACATTGCCGATTGCCGCGGTATATGCACCAATGTACTTCTTCCCACGGTAGCCTTCGATATTGATGGCCAGTCGAGAGCGTTCTTCCCCATTCTCTGCAGCCTTTCTAACGTCACGCCTGTCGATGTATTTTCCTGTTATTCCCAATAGTCCACTTTTTTTGTTGAGAATCGAATAAATTTCCTTGGTTGAGTACCCCTTTTTTTCCATCATATAAAGGTCGATGGCGGGATCGTGATCTCCCGAACGTGTTCCCATAACTGCACCCTCCAGAGGTGTAAATCCCATACTGGTATCCACAGACACACCGTTTTTGACAGCGTTGAAGCTTACCCCATTTCCGATATGTGCAATAACGAGATTTGTTTTGAAGGGGTCTTTTCCGAGGAGAACTGCAGCTCTCTTTGAGCAGTAGAGGAAGGACGTTCCATGAAAACCATATTTTCTTATGTGGAACTCCTGGTACCACTCATATGGCAGGGGGTATATATAGGCATAATCGGGCATTGTTTGATGCCATGCAGTGTCCATGACTGCGACATGTGGAACGTTCGGTAAAAGGATCTTAGCAGCTTCAATACCAGTTATATTGGGTGGGTTGTGAAGTGGAGCAAGCTGGGCAAGGTCTTTGAATGAGCGTAGCGTGTCGTTATCAATAATGACCGATTTATTGAAGGTCTCACCACCGTGGACCACCCTGTGTCCGACCGCTTTGATCCTGTCGATATTGGCAATGACTCCTGTTTCGGTGCTGGTGAGAACTTCCAATATGAGGTCAACGGCTTCACGATGGGTTGGACAGTTGTGAGAAATTTCCACCTTTTTTCTTCCAATTACTTCGTGGATGATTGAAGAATCGCCCTGAGATACACGCTCGACAATCCCCTTAGCAATAGTCGTTTTTCCCTCCCATCTGTAGAGAACATACTTGAGAGAGGAACTGCCGCAGTTCAGAACAAGTACGTCCATTGGCAACTCCTTTCTAAATGATATGCACAGCTAAAAAGAATTGAATGAAAAAAATAAAGGGATTAAATTATATTTTGTGGCTCCGTACGCTGTGTTAGCAACAGTCTGAAATATCAAATTATTGAGCTGATGAATAATTAATAATCATTGGCGCCAGTAAACTCGCAAGTGGTCACCGGCGACCATTTAAATATCTCCTAATCGGAGGAAGCTATGCATCCCTCTATTCGGATATTAAACCGGATAGAAGCGAAAAGTCCAGTGCTTGTTGCTGCATGGCCGGGTATGGGAAATGTGGCATTCGGTGCAGCGATGTATCTAAAGGAACGACTGGATGCTACTAAATTTGCCGAAATAGATTCGAAGGATATATTCTACCGCACCGGTGTTCAGATAAAAGACGGAATCGTAAATATTCCTGAGCTTCCAAAATCTGAATTCTTTCATGTCGCCAATTCCTCCGGTAAAAATGACCTCATCATTTTCATCGGTGAATCACAACCGGTGATGGAAAAGGAGTATGAACTGGCAAGAAGGGTTGTTGAGGTGGCGGTTTTGTTCAAGGTCAAAGAGATTGTTACCTTTGCAGCCACACCGGTAAATATTACGCATCGGGCTGATCCGGGAGTGTGGGGAGTTGCCACGGATGCGGGAATACTCCGAGAAATGCCGCAATACGGTGTGCGTGTCATGAATGCAGGGCATATAGGAGGATTGAACGGATTGCTCCTCGGTGTTGCGAAAGAGGCTGGCATTGGTGGGCTCTGCCTTTTGGGTGAAATCCCATTCTATACCGCAAAGATTGAAAACCCCAAGTCATCGTTATCAATTCTGAAAGTATTCATGAAGTATAAAAATGTGGAGATCGATTTCGAAGGCCTCGAGCAAATGGCCAAATTTGTCGAGGAAGAGGTGGAAAAGGTCAGTAAAACAACAAAACAAACTCTCTTCGGAGATGATGCAGAGGGAGGCAAGAAGGAGAGCGCTGAAAGCCACCAGGAAGGTGTGGGTGGAGATGAAAGAATCGTTCCTCCTGAAGTTCGCGAAAGAATTGAATACATGTTCAATGCTGCAATTAGAGATATCTCAAAAGCGGGTGAATTAAAGAAGGAGCTTGATCGCTGGGGGGTGTTTCAGGAATATGAAGACCGGTTTCTCGACCTTTTCGGTAAGAGGAACATGTGATCTTGTCCTGAAGGTTAATACTGACACTCAATAGAGGACCATTTGATATGGGACTTTTCAGTAAAAAGGATGGAGATGAGAAACCGCAGGGTTCCAGATTAGACCGCAACCTTCCTGCATCTGTATTTGAGAGCCCCACCCTAAAGGTTCTTGAGGGTTTTAGAGAAGACAGCAAATATTCTGAGCCCATAGTTCGGTTGGCGAAGGCCCTGCGTGAGCAGTTTGGGGTTCACAAGGGCGATTATGTTATTTTGAAAAAAGGCGACCGCGTCGTCAGAGCGAAGGTTGATGTTTCCTCTGCTGCCGATGGTACGGATCGGATTGTTCGGCTGAACCCTCGTTCACGAGAACTCCTCTCGGCACAGCTGGGTGATGAAATCGAGGTCATTCCCCATGAAACGCTCATCCTCCTCATCGATACCTCAGGGAGTATGGCTGATTATATTTCGGGTACCGAGAAGATCAACGCAGCAAAAAAAGCAGTGGTGGAGTTCATACGAAGCAAATTCCTGATGGGGCAGGGGGATCGAATCGGTATTACCAGTTTTGGTGAGTACGCAACGATAATCGAGAAGCCCTCGGTGCAGTATGAGTTCCTGGAGAATCGTGTCGATGCACTTCGGCCCAACGGTGCCACCGCTATGTTCGAGGGGATGCGGTTGTCCATTGATAATCTATCGGCCAGCAGTGGTGCAAAGAGGATTGTCCTATTGACGGACGGTATTCCGACAACGACGGGTAGGATATCTATAATTTCACTTGCGAAAGAGGCGGCAACGAAAAAGATCGTTATCGATACTGTTGGGGTTGGTACACCCTTCGACTTGATGGGTTATGATGAAATGCTTCTCAGAAGAATTGCCGCAATTACCGGTGGAACTTTCAGGAGGGTCATGGATATCGAACAGTTGACAGGGCAGTTCAGAGAACTCGCGGAAGGGAAAAACTACACCTACCTCCTTCCTGAGAAGTAGATTTCGCGAACTTCTGAATCCACCTTTAATAAAACAATATAAGCCGAACTTCCTGCCAAGGGCTGGAAGTGCCGTAGGTGATGAAGGAAAGAACGGGGTGAGTCGAAAGCTTGCTGTGGGTATCATTTCACTTTTTTTCTCATTCTATACAGCATCCGTGTATACTCAGAATGGGCCGGTACAGTTTCAATTCGATGAGATGGAATTAAATGAATTTATCATTATGCCCGAAACGCTGCTCTACAGGATTATGAATAAAGACGCAGGCTATGATCTTTTTGATGTAAGGCCGCTTGAAGAGTTCCGTAAAGGTCATATTTCAGGTGCAGTGAACCTTCCGTGGGAGCCTTCCGGATTTCATGCGGAAAAGCACGATTTTCCGCGAAACAGGGAGATTATTTTTATCAGTGAGGATGGTGTGGATGCGCTCAAGGCTGTTCGATATCTTCTCGAGATGGGCTATAGAGAGGTTTTTTCAGTCGAGGGTGGAATGAATAACTGGCCATACCATCAGTATCTTGAAAGCGAGTAGTTGAGCTTATCGACTCGGATTTAATCCCGCTTTATCTTTTTACCGAATTTCTCATCCTTCATCAATTTATAGGATATCGAATCGACAAGGGCAAGCCAGCTTGCCTCCATGATGTTTCTCGATACTCCCACAGTACCCCATACGTCGGTTCCATCGGCGCTCTGGATGAGCACCCGCACGAAGGCTTCCGTTGCCATGTTGGTTTCGAGGACACGAACTTTGTAATCGATAAGTCTCATTTCACTTAAAGTCGGATAAAATATGGTTAGTGCTTTCCTTAACGCTTTATCGAGGGCATTAACAGGACCTACACCTTCAGATGCGGTGAGTTCCTTTTCACCGTCCACAATTACCTTGATCGTTGCTTCCGACAGTGGATCCTGCATCGGTCCACGCTTTTCGGTGATTACTCGAAATCCTTCGAGGTAGAAGAATTCATCAAACTCTTTAATTAACTTTTTGAGCAGGATTTCGAACGAGCCCTCAGCTCCCTCAAACTGATAACCAGCATTTTCCAGCTCTTTGAGTTTGTGCAGAATTTCCTTTGTTTTTTGAGAGTACGCTTCCATACTGCTCAGGTCGATTCCAAACTGTGAAGCCTTATAGTGTATGTTACTTCTGCCAGATAGATCGGAAATGAGAACTCTTCGTACGTTTCCAACTTGTTCGGGTTCTATATGTTCATAGGTTCTGGGGTTCTTCATCATTGCATCGACATGGATTCCACCCTTGTGCGCAAATGCACTTTCCCCTACATAGGGCATTCGCAGATCGTGGGTCATATTGGAGAGTTCACTTATATACCGTGACACTTCTGAGAGCTTCCGAAGGTTTTCATCGCTGATGCAGTCAATATTCATCTTGAGCTTCAGTATTGGGATAATTGAGCAGAGATTCGCATTCCCGCATCTTTCACCAAATCCGTTAATCGTTCCCTGAACCTGCGTTGCTCCCTGATTTACCGCTTCAATTGAGACTGCAACTCCAAGACCTGAATCATTATGTGCATGAATGCCAATAGGACACTTAACTACCTTTCTCACTTCCTCGAAAATCGGTCCGATCTCATGAGGCAGTGTCCCACCATTAGTGTCGGCCAGTACGATCACATCAGTTCCCCCGCTGCAGGCAGCTTCAAGGGTTTGCAATGCATAGGCAGAATTTTCTTTATAACCGTCGAAGAAATGTTCGGCATCGTAGAAGACTTCTAAATTTTGGGATTTTAGATATGCAATTGAATCCTCTATCATCAAAAGGTTGTCCTTTAGCCGAATGCGAAGCGCTTCCTTTACGTGCAAATCCCAGGCCTTACCGAAGATCGTTGCAACAGATACACCTGTTTCAATGATAGCGCTTAAATTTGGATCTTCGTCAGGCTTATTCCGAACTTTTCGCGTACTTCCGAATGCAACAAGCTTCGCATTTTTAAACTTCATGTCTTTGATCTTGTTGAAGAAGGCAATGTCCTTTGGGTTCGATCCGGGCCATCCGCCCTCTATATAGTGGATACCGAAGTCGTCCAGTACCCGTGCGATCTTTATTTTGTCCTCACTCGAGAAGGTAACTCCTTCACCCTGAGTGCCATCCCGCAAGGTCGTATCAAAGATTTGGACCATCGCCTATCCTTTTAACTATTGTTGAAAATTCTGTTTATTGCATTGATCAGGGCATAAGCAGAAGCTTCAATGACATCGGTTGCGACTCCATAGCCCCTGTAAATCTTATCGTCTTTGGCTACCGAGATAGTAACGCTGCCCATCGCATCCTTTCCATGGGTAACAGCATTGATAGAGTAGCTTATGAGCTTGATTGGCGTGTTGGTAATACGCTCAATCGCTTTATAAACTGCGTCGACCGGCCCGTCGCCTGTAGCCGCTTCCTGTATGTACTCACCGTTTCGTTTCAACTTTACCGTTGCTGTGGGAATTGTATTGCTTCCAGTAACAACGCTGAAATAGTCAAGCCTGAATATTTCAGGAATAATGCTCAACTCCTCCTCTACCAGTGCAAAGAGGTCTTCATCGAAAACCTCTCTCTTCTTATCGGCTATCTCGAGAAATCGCTCGTAGACTTTTTCAAAATCTTTTTTTTCCAGTGCATAACCAAGCTCTTTTAATCGAATCGCAAGACCATGCTTACCGGAATGTCTTCCCAGAATGAGCATGGATTTTTGACGTCCGATAGATTCCGGTCTCATGATTTCATAGGTCAGACTGTGCTTGATCATACCATCCTGGTGAATTCCCGCCTCATGGGCAAAGGCATTCTCGCCGACTATGGCCTTGTTCGGCTGAACCGGTATTCCGGTAAAACTGACTAAGCTTTTACTCAATTGATAGATGTATTCTGTGTTTATACCGGTATGAAGGCCGTAAGCGTCCTTTCTCGTATTGAGAGACATGACTACTTCTTCAAAAGATGCATTTCCAGCTCGCTCACCCAGTCCATTTACAGCAACCTCGGCCTGTCTCGCACCGACTCTCAATGCTTCAAGGGTGTTGGCCGTGGCGAGTCCAAGGTCGTTGTGACAGTGAACGCTGATGATAACCTCTTTTATGTTGGGGACATTTTCTAAGAGAAATTTTATCAGCTCGCCAAACTCAGCTGGAGTGGCATAGCCAACCGTGTCGGGTACGTTGATGGTAGTTGCACCCGCTTCGACAACTGCGCTGAATATCTCCTTTAGAAAGCCCCGATCGCTTCTTGTTGCATCTTCTGCTGAAAATTCTACATCGTTTACAAGGGTACGTGCAATGCTGACAGCATCTATCGCAAGCTTTAACACCTCATCCTTAGTCCTCTTGAGTTTATGGGTCATGTGAATATCAGAGGTGGCTATAAAGGTATGAATCCTTTTCTTTTTTGCTGGTTTCACTGCTTCAAAGCAATTCGTTATGTCCTTTTCAAGCGCTCGAGCGAGCCCTGCTATTACCGGTCCTCTCACCTTTTCCGCAATACGTTTCACCCCTTCGAACTGCTTCGGTGATGAAATTGGAAACCCTGCTTCGATAATATCAACTCCACTCTTTGCCAGTATCTTTGCCACTTCCAGTTTTTGCTCAACACTCATACTCGCTCCGGGTGATTGCTCACCATCTCGCAGCGTCGTATCGAAAATACGGATTCTATCCATTTATCTTTCCTCCCACTTTGCTGATACCCCTGCTTATAGATGCTCTTCCCGTCCTGGCAATTTCCAGGATTCCATAGGGCTTCAATATAGATATGAGCGCTTCTATCTTGTCGGCAATTCCCGTGACCTCGAGGGTAAGCGTATCGTGGGAAATATCGACCACTTTTCCCTTGAAAACCTCCACTATTTGAAATATTTCCTGTTTTGCAGCAGCTTGTGCTTTGATTTTTATGAGAATGAGTTCGCGGTTTACCGAAGGGACACTTGTGAGATCCCAGACTTTGATGACATCGATGAACTTATTGAGCTGCTTCTTTATCTGCTCAACTACCTGATCATCACCTTTGACGACAATGGTCATTCTGGAATACTCCGGAGTCTCCGTTTCACCGACGGACAATTCAGAGATGTTGTACCCTCTTCCGCTAAATAGTCCTGCAATATGGGCAAGGACGCCACTCTTATTTTCAACAAGTGCGGCAATTGTGTATTCTCGTTCCATGAGATACCTCCCTTTTAGAATTGACTAGGCGAGAAGGTACTTATCAGCATCTTCCTTATTACTTATCATCGTCTTGATGGGCGCCCCGGCTGGCACCATTGGGGTCACATTTTCTTCTGGGTGTATGATGAAATCCATTATAACCGGTTTATCGACCTTTATCGCCTCCTGCAGTGCATTTTCAACATCAACCTTTTTCTGAATCCTCATTCCCACTGCAAAATACGCTTCTGCAAGCTTCACAAAATCCGGTACATAGGGTGGACACTGCGGTCCGGGATTACAGCATACTTCAGGACAACGATTATCCTTCCTCAGACAGGTTGCTGAGTATCGTCTATCGAAGAAAAATTCCTGCCACTGCCTCACCATTCCTAGATAACCGTTGTTCAGTATAGCAACTTTTATTGGCAGGGAATTCTGTGTAAGCGTGGCAAGTTCCTGTATGTTCATCTGAATGCTTCCGTCTCCCGCGATATCGATTACCGTGGCCTCGGGATTTGCCAGCTGCGCACCGATAGCCGCTGGTAGACCATACCCCATAGTCCCCAAACCGCCCGAGGTAATAAGCTGTCGTGGTTTTGTATATTTGAAGAACTGTGCAGCCCACATCTGATTCTGACCAACTTCCGTTGTAATGATCGCATTGCCCTGGGTAACCTTGTAGATCATTTCGACGATATACTGGGGATGAAGTATCTCATCATTGTCGTTGTATGTGAGGGGGTGTGATTTTTTCCAATTCTTTATCTCTTTAATCCAATCTTTGATATCTATCTTTTCGGCATATTTCAGCATCTCTCGCAGAATGTGTTTTGCATCTCCGACTACGGGGAGATCGATAACCACATTTTTGCTGATGGATGCAGGGTCAATGTCGATATGAATAAATTTTGCTTTTGGAGCAAACATCGACAGCTTTCCGGTGACCCGGTCGTCAAATCGGGCGCCAATAGCTATTAACAGATCGCACTCGTCGACAGCGTAATTTGCAGCTTTTGTTCCATGCATGCCCAACATACCGAGGAATTCAGGTTCTGTTCCGGGAAATCCGCCAAGTCCCATGAGAGTGAGTACCACCGGGATCCCTGTCTTTTTTACAAATCGTTTGAGTTCTTCCGACGCTTCGGAGGTAACAATACCTCCTCCTGCATAAATGATTGGTCGCTTCGCCTCCTTTATTGCCTGCATTAACCGTTTTATCTGCCGTATATTGCCCTTTAACGTAACGCTGTACCCTGGTATATTGATCTCTTCTGGATACTCGAAATTTATCTCCGAGGTGATTATATCCTTGGGCAGATCCACTACCACAGGACCTGGTCTTCCAGTTTTTGCAATAAAGAACGCCTGTTTCAAAATGAGGGGAAGCTCAGCTGGATCCTTCACAATGAAATTATGTTTCGTTACTGGTCGGGTGATACCTGTTGTATCGGCTTCCTGGAAGGCATCATTGCCGATCATTGCCCTTGGAACCTGGCCGGTCAGGGCCACAACGGGAACTGAATCCATATAGGCGGTCGCGAGACCTGTTACGATGTTGGTGGCACCAGGACCGCTCGTCACGATGCAGACGCCTGGTTCGCCTGAGCTTCGTGCGTAGCCGTCTGCCGCATGAATGGCGCCCTGTTCGTGCTTTGTAATGATCATGTTGAGTTTCTTGTCACCATAGAGAGCATCGAAAAGAGGAATCACAACTCCTCCCGGTATTCCAAAAATGGTGGTTACCTTCTCTCGATGGAGAATCTCGACTATAGCCTGTGCTCCGGTCATTTTCATGTAAAACTCCTCACAGTAAGCTGTACAGGTGTGACATGGGGTAAGATAATCAGCTCCCCTGCATCACCTGTTTATTGCGTCTCCTAAAGGGGAAAGACAGCGCCTTTTGCCGCCGAGCTTACCATCTTTGAATACCGATACATATAACCCCAATCGATGTTCGGTTTTATCTCTCCCCTACTCTTTAGCTTCTCTAGTCTTTGTTTCAGTTCAACATCACCGACCATTAAAGTCAATCTCTTTTCAGGAATATTAATTTGAATACGATCTCCGTCCTCAACCGCAGCTATTGGACCGAATGCAGCTGCCTCAGGTGAGATATGTCCAATTGATGCCCCTTTCGTTGCACCGGAGAAGCGCCCATCGGTGATAAGTGCAACTGAGCGATCCAGGCCCATCCCCGCTATTGTTGATGTTGGTGTGAGCATCTCCCTCATACCGGGTCCACCTTTCGGTCCCTCATACCGAATCACTACAACATCACCCTCCCTGATTCTGTTGTTCAGAATCGCATCAACTGCATCTTCCTCCGATTCAAAAAGACGTGCCGGTCCCTCGTGTACCATCATCTCCGGAACGACTGCTGCACTCTTTACAATCGAACCGCCGGGAGCAAGGTTTCCCTTGAGAACCGTAAGTCCACCGGAACGGTGCCTTGGTTTATCGACTGGTGCAATAACGCTCTGATCCTTTACTGTTGTGTTCTGAATCAATTCGGCGATGGTCTTTCCGCTTACAGATTTCATCGATCCATTAATGAGCTTTTTTTTCGTCAGCTCATTCATGACCGCAGAGATACCGCCTGCTCTGTGCAGGTCCTCCATATGATCGGTGCCGGCCGGTGCAAGGCTGCACAGGTGCGGAACCTGGCCGCTTATCCGATCGAAATCATCAAGTGAAACCTCAACACCCCCGTAATAGGCTATTGCAGGGAGATGAAGAGCGGTGTTCGTTGAGCCTCCAACGGCCATATCAACCTTTATTGCATTGAAAAATGCCTCACGGTTCATGATATCTCGGGGACAGAGGTTGTCCGCTACAAGCTGCATTATGGAAATACCGGTTTGTTTTGCTAATCTGAGTCGGTCAGAATGTACAGCGGGTATCGTCCCGTTTCCCGGAAGAGCTATTCCGAGTGCCTCTGAGAGACAGTTCATTGAATTTGCTGTGTACAGACCAGAGCAACTCCCGACGCCCGGACAGGCACAGGTTTCGATAAGCTCAAGTTCCTTTTCGCTGATCTTACCCGATTTAAGGCTTCCAACCGCCTCGAAAACATTATCAACACCAAGTTTTTTCCCATCTAATTCACCAGCGAGCATTGGACCTCCAGAGATGAGGATTGTGGGAATATTTAGTCTCATTGCGGCGATGAGCATGCCCGGGGTTATTTTGTCACAGTTGGTAATCAAAACAAGACCGTCAAAGGGAGTGCCCATTGCGACAACTTCAATTGAATCAGCAATGAGTTCTCTGCTGCCCAGTGAGTACTTCATTCCCCTGTGATCCATTGCAAGACCGTCACAGATTCCTATTGTTCCAAATTCTAATGGTGTACCGCCTGCACTCCGAATTCCATCCTTTACAGCCTGAGCAATATCGTCGAGGTGGAGATGACCGGGTATGATCTCATTTGCTGAATTCGCAACACCGATTATCGGTTGTTCAATCTCACGCTTTGTAAGCCCAAGCGCATAGAGAAGGGATCGATGGGGCGATCGCGCTAATCCCTTTTTCATTGCATCACTTCGCATGGTACCTCTCCTCGTACTGGTCTATGGAATATTGTATTCCCTGGTCTTAAAACCAAATAGTAATAAAAAAACCCGCTTTTGACAGCGGGTTTCAATTGCATATATGCCGCTGCCTAATACGAAAATAAAAGCAATACGATTACGCTAATAATGGTTAGAGAAATAGATTGTATAGTCGCTATCTTAGAATTAAAAATGGGAATTGAAAAAATACTTGTTTTCATTTTTTATTCGCGGTATATAATGCCCGTAGAAAATGATTTTAGTGTAAGATACCCCTTATATCGATTTTGTCAAGGAAAAATTGGGAGATTTCATTGTTCGATGTTCTTGGTCTTGGAAGCAACTGCATTGATTACCTCTGTTTAATGGACGGATATCCAACTGAGGATGTAAAGACCGAGGTGGATACTATTGAGATGCAGGGTGGGGGAAACATAGGAACAGCACTTGTCGCAGTAGCCCGTTTGGGCGGTAATGCAGCATACCATGGTGTCGTTGGAAACGATGAGTATCGTGATCGACTGTTTGAGGAGTTGAGTCGATATGGCATTGATACGCAGCACGTGAGTTTCAAAGAGGGAAAAAATCATGTTGCCTTCATCCTGATCAATAGGTCGAATGCCACAAGAACTATAATCTATTCAAAGCATAACATACCTGAGTTCTCTCCCCATGAGGTCAACACCGATATTATTACTCAAACCAAAGTTCTTCTGTTGGATTTTTTCTACGAGGAAGTTTCTCTGAAAGCCTCTAAGTTTGCAAAAGAACATGGTGTGCCTGTGGTAATTGATGCTGAGTGGGTCTGTCCACATGCAAAGGATATCATTGCAAACAGTTCGCATTTAATTACATCACGTAATTTTGCTCTCGATTTCACCGATATGGGTGGTTCGGAAAATATGGAAGAGGTTATAAAGAAATTGTCTCAGATAGTAGGGGGCTGCTTTATTTGTATAACACTCGGGGACAGGGGTTCTATCTCTTTTGATCGTGAAAAAGAGAAGATATTTTGGCAAAAACCTTTCATAGTTGATACTGTTGATACCACTGGGGCTGGAGATGTATTTCATGGTGCATTTTGCTATTTTTTATCGCAGGGCTATTCAAACGAAGATGCTGTACGTTACTCATCGGCATGCTCAGCCATGAAATGTAGACAACTCGGAGGTCGGAGAGGTATCCCAACGTTCAATGAACTTCTCGTTTTCCTGGGGGAAAAGAATACAGGCTGATGGTAGCGTACAAACGGGTGAAATAGGGTGGGGCCATTTATTGAGTATAGGGGCTTATCGGAATCGTTTGGCAGCCTTTAAAACACTGAGCACATCTACATTTTCCTCGATAAGATCGGCAAGTTTATCATACTGGGAATTGAGATGGTCGGAGTAATGGAATATTTTTGCATCATTTCTTCCATGTACCTTGAGAAAATGGTACCGAAAATCATCATTCTCGAATAAACCGTGAAGATAGGTTCCCCATATCTGCCCATCATCCGAAACTGCACCATCTTCATGAATGATATCTCCTTCGTTTCTTTTCAGTAATTGAAAGGATGGTGAGAGTCGGGACGATCGTTCGGTCTTCCCCATATGGATTTCATAGCCTCTGACCTGTACAGGCCTGTTGCAGCTGTTATTAATTTTGTCTATCCCGCTGACGGCATCCACTCTAGTTAATGTTTTCTCTTTCTCAAGGACCGTATTGATGTCAAGAATGCCGAGACCTTCGGTTCTTTTGAGAGATGTTTCAACACCATATGGATCTTCCACATAATTTCCAAGCATCTGATAACCACCACATATACCAACAACAGTCTTGCCCTCGATTATATGTCGTTTCAGTGCGGTGTCAAATCCCTTTTCCTTGAGCCAGATGAGATCCGCGATTGTATTCTTTGTTCCGGGAATAATGATAATGGTGCTTCCCTTGATATCTCTCGGATTGCGGGTATAGAGCAGTGAGACGCTCTCTTCTATTTCAAAGGGATCGAAATCGGTGTAGTTTGAAATAAAGGGCAGATGGATAACAGCTATCCTGACAATAGCGTTTTTGTCAGCGGTGCCCTTTCGTCCATGCTGCAGTGCAACACTGTCTTCTTCGGGAAGATGGATATCGGTATAATAGGGAACCAAACCGAAGACAGGCTTTCGGGTTTTTCTCTGGATAAAATCAATCCCGTCTGTAAAAAGAGAAGGGTCACCTCGAAACTTGTTGATTATAAACCCTATTATTAACCTCTTCTCCTTTCGTGTTAGGAGGTTTATCGTTCCTATAATAGAGGCGAACACGCCACCTTTGTCTATATCAGCAACGAGCACAGCAGGTGCCTGAACTCGTTTTGCTATCTCAATATTGACTATATCCCTCTCCTTGAGGTTCATTTCAGCTGTGCTCCCGGCGCCCTCCAGGACTATCGCGTCATATTTTGCGCTGAGCCGTTCGTAACTCTGAAGAACCTTTGGGAGCAGAAGCTTTTTCATGCCGTAGTATCCCTGAGCTGACTGATTTTTCATTACTTTGCCCTGCACGATTATTTGGGTCATTGTCTGTCCCGATGGTTTGAGAAGAATGGGATTCATATCGGAATCGGGTAGAATTCCTGCTGCGTATGCCTGCATAACCTGGGCTCTACCCATTTCTTTTCCATCCATAGTGACAAATGAGTTTAACGCCATATTCTGCGCTTTAAATGGAGAGACGCGGTAACCATGACGGAGGAAAATACGGCAGAATCCAGCTGCAATGACGCTCTTTCCAACATCGGAGCCGGTTCCGAGAAACATGAGCTGGAGAGGATTATTTTTTCCCATGGTCTGTACACACTTCGGGTAATCCGAGTATAATAAGTGATGAGGAATTGACCCTCCTAAAAATAATACATATGTTAAAATAATTAAATCTCTTTCCTGGTCCTACATGTGAAATAATTCTGGGTCCATGGAAATCGGAACAGTTGTGTTAGATAAAAGTGTGCATAAAACGATTGAGATTTTGAAACGTATGATCGTGGTTTTTTTATTTGTTCTGTCTGAGGCATGTATCGTTGCTGCGGTTGTGTACGGTTTATTCAGGATTGCCACCTTTGATAAAAGAGTATATGCGTGGTTTTTTCTTGCAGTTTCGGCGATTCTGTTTTTTTATTTGATGTACAGGATCGTACGGAAAAAGTTATTATCAAAAATTCTCTTAAAGATTGCATGGATTCTTTTTTTAATTTGTTTCATAGCAGCCTTGGTAGCTGTTGCCCTGCTGTATGGTTCGCTATTTGTCCGTGTTCCTCTTATCGGTTTTATTTCGGTGCCTGTTGTGATATTCCTGTTTTTCTTTCTCCTGCCGAAACTGAAGGTTTTTTCCACAATAAAGAAATATTTTTCTTAAAAGGGTGTTGACTTTTCTAATTCACCTCCTTATTTTTCGGACAAATTTTTCACTGCAAAGGAGATGCTGAATGGCGAGAAGTTTTTACATCGATCAGGATGAATGCATAAGCTGCGGTGCTTGTGTGGACAGCTGTCCCGATGTATTTCAGATGAATGATGATAATCTTGCAGAGATCTTTGATGCCGAAGGCGCATCTGAAGAGGAGATACAGGATGCACTTGATTCATGTCCTGTTACCTGTATTCATTGGGAAGACGAGGATTAATGAGAGCCTAAAAAAAATACCCTCTTCTCTATATGAAGAGGGTTTTTTTTAATTCGTGATAACCGCCTCTTAATCCAAAATATCGATCTGAATACCTTTTCTCATATTACCATGATACTGTGTTAAGGCGTCCTTTTTTCCGTAGGCCATGATCATTTCAATTTGTTTCTGGCCAGGTTTAATAATATCATTCTGATTGTATTCCAGCTCCATTGTTGTATTTCCCGATTCCTCCTTCATTTCAAAATCCTTCACAAAGTTGACATCAGTATCCATGTGACTTTTGCCCTTACCTACCTGCTCTTTAAATACAACTCTTCCCCTGTCAACAAACCCGATATGAATATGTGCATCATTCATCTTTGAGGAGTTGATACCTACCCCGATCCAGCCCTCCGTCTCAGCTGTTACTCCGATGTAAACCTTATCCCCATTCCAGTTGAGGTAGAGCTTATAATCGGAAAAATTATAATTATAGCTGTATTCAGCCGGTTGTATGATGCCGTCGACCTTCGTCATATTGGATGTCTTTTTCAATCCTTTTGATGCTCCATAGGCAACGGTGACCAGCAGGAACCCCAGAAAACACATGACAATGATGATTTTCACGATTTTCTTCATCTTTTTTGCCCCTATACATAATTTATAAAAACAATAACATTCTACCCTGAAAAATCAACTCCAAGTTACTGTCTCAAAACAAAGTTACTTGGAATTCATATTTCCAGGCTTTTTACAACAGTTTCATAGGATGATACCTGATTTCTGCCCTGTTGTTTGGCGTAGTAGAGAGCCCTGTCTGCCTGCTCAATGAACATATCGTCGGTTATATTCGAAGAATGTTTAAAATTTGCCACTCCGATGCTTACCGTGATCGAAAAATCTCGGCTTGATGCTTTGAAATGAAGTTTCTCTACTGCCTTTCGCAGCCTCTCAGCAACGATGATGGCACCTCTTTTATCAGTTTCAGGAAGTATGACCATAAACTCTTCACCACCAAAACGAGCTGGTATATCAAATGAACGAATATTTGTTTTAATAGTTATGGCCAGTTCTATGAGTACATCATCACCGACTATGTGACCGTGTGTATCATTTACATTCTTGAAATGATCCAGATCCATCATTATCAGGGATAGGTCTGTTTTATAGCGCTCAGCCCGCTCAATTTCCTCAACGAGTCTGTTTTTAAAGAATCCATGGTTGTACAATTGTGTTTTTCTGTCCAGTGTAGCCATCTCGTAGAGTCTGGCATTTTCTATTGCAACAGAAGCGAATCCTGCGAGTATATCTATGTAACGAATTTCATCCTCAGTGAACCCTTCACCGAACCCTTTTTCCTTTTTCTTCAAACAGAGTATCCCATTGATCTGGCCTTTGAACCGAAGGGGAATTATGAGCTCGATGTCATCCTTTTTAAATAGACTGTGGGTTTCTTTCAGACTGGATATCTTTGAAAGCTCACTCAAGTGCAGTAACCGCTGAGTCTCCTTCAAATGGTGAATGAGTGGATGGGTTGGTCCGAATGTAATTTCATCATTTTCCGAAGGGTAGGAGAAATAATTCTGTCCTCCCTCTTCGGAAGAGAGGAGTAGTATGGCGTCGGAGGCGTGAAAATGACCGCTACAGGTTAGAATAATGATGTCCAGAACATCCCTGAGTGAGAGACTTGCGTTGAGTGTTTTGCCAATTTCAAGCATAGTATTGAGATCAAATATCTGTCTCCTAAACCCTTCGACTGGATCTTGAAAATCAAGTGTCTCCATTTTAATGAATCACCGCTAAATTAATTAGATGTTGAAATTCATTGAATTTATAGTAACAATATAGATTAAAAATAATTTTAACAATTGTCAATAGAACGAAATTATTTTCATATTGCATTTCGGGCGTTTTAGAGGAGTGAGTATATGAGTCTATTGTCGCTGGAAGGATATTTTATCGGTATTGATGTAGGGACACAGGGTACAAAGAGCATTATCTGTAACGGGGAGAATCGGAAGGTTGTGGCTGAAGCACGGGCAAGTTACGATTTGATTGAAAAGGCCGATGGCACCAGAGAGCAGAACCCAAATGATTGGGTTGAAGCTGTCAGGAGCACAATCAGGGAACTTTTCAAAAACAGGGATTTAGACAGGAGTTTGGTGAAAGGAATCGGTATATCCGGGCAACAGCATGGATTTGTCCCACTTGCAAGAGATGATAGGGTAATACGAAATGCGAAACTATGGAATGATACCTCCACAGAAAAGCAGTGTCAAGCGCTCATTGATAAGCTCGGCGGTGAGAAGAAGGTTCTCGAATTGACGGGAAACAATATCCTGGCTGGATATACAGTCCCGAAAGTATTGTGGCTCAAGGAGAATGAGCCAGAAAACTACAAGAAACTTGAAACGATTCTTCTTCCACACGACTATATCAATTTTTATTTGACTGGCGAAAAGACAGTTGAGGCTGGAGATTCATCCGGTACCGCATATTTTAATGTGAGGAAGAAAGAGTGGTCTGAAGAAGTGCTGAATGCTGTTGATGATACTCGCGATCTCAAGGCGTGTCTTCCCAGGATAATCGATAGTGATAAGCCTGCGGGTTCGGTTCAAAAAAAGGTTCTGGATGAGCTCGGATTCCCAGGGGATAGCAGGATACTTGTCAGTTCCGGGGGTGGAGATAACATGATGGCCGCAATCGGTACTGGGAATACGAAACGCGGCGTTGTGACACTCAGTTTAGGTACCTCGGGTACCATCTATGCATATTCCGACTTCTCTGTCGTTGATCCTCGAGGTGAATTCGCAGCCTTTTGTGATAGCACGGGTGGCTGGCTACCACTGGCTTGCACAATGAACGTGACCGTTGCCACAGAGCTTGTGAAGCGGTTATTCTCTATAGAAAATGAAGAGCTTGAAAGGCTTGTTAAAAAAACACCGGTTGGAGCAGGGGGTCTCATACTGCTTCCCTATTTCGTTGGGGAGCGAACACCCAATATTCCTTCTGGAACAGGTGTCTACTTTGGTATCAATGAATTTACCCTAAAAGATGATTACCTGGCCCGTTCTGCCATGGAAGGAGTTACTCTCGGACTTCGTTACGGATTGGAGAGTATGCAGAAAGAGGGAATACGGCCAAAGGAGATCAGATTAACCGGCGGTGGCAGCAAGAGTGATGCGTGGCGACAGATAGCGGCGGATATATTCAAAGCCCCAACCGTTACCATGCGAATTGAGGAGGCGGCGAGTTTTGGAGCTGCAATTCAGGCGATGTGGTGTTATGCGTGTAACTCTGGTAAAAAAGTTGAGATTTCTCGCATTACCGATGAATTCGTAAAGTTAAACGCCGATACTCTTAACGAACCACAAAAGGATGCTGCCCGGAAGTATGATGAACTTTTTGAATTACAAAACGAAATTAGTACTTCATTACGTGCGGCCTTTGAGAAACACAGAGAGTTGATATCCAGTTATTAAGTTTGCGGTCTGCAAATGAAACGTATAGATAAAATCATCCCTGAGAGAAACAGAGGAAAGGCAAAAGAAGGCCTAGTTGCGGTTTTGTCCTCCTTGAAGCGTAGAGTGAAAAGGGAGAGGAAGGCCGCGTGTGCCTATTCATCATCCTTGAGAGAACATTTTGTCTCTGAATTAGGAAGCCAGCCTGATATTCCAGCAGTTTTTATGATTGATGATGAAAAAAAAGCAAAAGCTAAAAAGAGAAGGAAATATTCCCTTTCCGATTTTTGGGAGATGATAAACAGTAACAATACGCTTATTATTCTACTCATTGTCATAGGTCTTCTATGTTCCATTGCAATTGGAGCGTATGTTTTTGAAGTCGGAGTCAATGAAGCGTTCAAGTCACTGTGGGATACGATTTGGTGGACCATGGTAACACTCACAACAGTAGGATATGGCGATAAATATCCGGTAACAGTGGGTGGAAGGATACTCGGTATTTTCATGATGGTGCTGGGTGTTGCAAGTGTGGGTATCGTCACGGGACGGATCGCATCTTTTCTCGTTGATAAACAGATAAAGGCGAGAGGAGGTCTCATCGTGTTGGATAGAAAGAAAGGTCATTTTGTTATATGCGGCTGGAAGGCAGAATTAGAGGCAATACTGGAGAAGATACTTACTGTAGATCCCAATTTGAGACCCACTGATCTTGTACTGGTGAATGATGCGGAACCCCAGGAAATCGATCATATTCGATCAATTCCCAAATTCAAGACCATAAAATTCATCAAGGGTGACTATATAGATGAGAAGGTTCTCGGGCGGGCAAATGTGAGGAGTGCAGGTACTGTCCTCATTCTAGCCGATTCGAGTAAAAATTTTTCACTTCAGGAAGTCGATTCACGAACAGTGATGGCTGCAATAACTGTCGACAGCATGTCCAAGGATGTATACACCTGTGCAGAGCTCATCGATGAGAAGTTTGTAAAGTATCTTAAACTGGCCAACTGCGATGAAATCATTCTCACTCGGGAATACTCGAGAGAGCTCCTTGCGAATGCCGCGAGCGCATCGGGAATATCTCATATTGCAGCGGAACTCCTGAATCCGCAGAAGAGGGGATTGGTGACCGTTGATTTCCAACCGGTATTCATTGGGAAGCCTTTCAAGGAGCTTCAGGATTATTTTAAGAGTTCCCATGGTAATTTGGTAATTGGTCTGCTGGAAAATACTGGAAACATCTATCACCGAAAGAAGGAAGCCCTTGCGGAAGCGCAAAAAACTCCCGATATATCGAAGCTTGTTGAAAATCTCCAGTCTGTGAAAAAGCTGTTTCCCAATAATCCGGTTATCAATCCCGGCGATGGTTATATCATTAAACAGAATTCGAAGGCCATTGTTGTTACCGGTGATTCACGTGGAGTGTAATTCCCCTTGGAGCGTCGTGTATGAATGAGAATCTTTCCATCCTGAAGAATATTGTCCTCTTCAAGGATTTCCAGGAAGATATAAATATTTTAAAAAAAATAGAAAAACTCTTTGTCGAACGAAAGGCCAAAAGAGGCGACACAATCATAAAGGAAGGTGATGTGGGGGATGAGCTCTACATCATTAAAAATGGCAGTGTAAGAATACTGAAGAGTACTCTGCAGAATGAGCCCTATACTGTCGTTTTGCTGAGTGCCGACCAACATGTTTTCTTCGGGGAAATCGGCGTTCTCCTGAATGATACGAGGTCCGCAACGGTTATGGCCGAGGTTGACAGCACCTTTTTGGTGACGAATCGCCGTAAGTTTGCTGATTTTGCAGAAAAGGAACCCTATATAGCACTCAAGATTACCCGCCAGATTGCACAAATTCTCGCTCAACGGCTCCTCAAGACGAATCAGGACGTGGTAACACTCTTCTCAGCTCTTGTTTCGGAGATTGACAGTGAAGGCTCTTGGGAGTGA
>CAYFYU010000049.1:0-18401 GCA_964347455.1 uncultured Spirochaetota bacterium
ATGGTTTCAGGTTTGATCTTGCCTCAATATTAGGGCGTGACCAGAACGGTGCGCCCATGAATAATCCTCCCTTGCTTGAAACACTTGCATTTGATCCTATTCTGGGAAAGTGTAAGTTAATAGCAGAAGCCTGGGATGCCGGTGGTCTTTATCAGGTTGGGTCCTTCCCTGGATGGGGAAGGTGGGCTGAATGGAATGGTCGGTACAGAGACGATTTGAGAAAATTTCTGAAAGGTGATGAAGGAGTAGTTGGTGGTATGGGCCAGCGGCTCCAAGGTTCACCAGATCTATACTGGTGGTATCAAAGTGGCGCATGTGCATCGATTAACTTTGTTACCTGTCATGATGGGTTTACCCTTATGGATTTGGTGTCCTATGATGGAAAGCATAATGAGGCGAACGGGGAAGATAACAGAGATGGAGCCAATGATAATTATAGTTGGAATTGTGGATGGGAAGGTGAAACAGATAATGTCGAAATTAATGCACTTCGGAAAAAACAGATAAAAAACGCGCTCTGTATGCTTTTGGTGAGTCGGGGCGTCCCCATGCTCCTTTCCGGCGATGAAATGGGGAACACACAGTTTGGAAATAATAATGCCTATTGCCACGATAATGATATCTCGTGGATAGATTGGAGCAATTTAAAGAAGAACAAGGAAATATTCAATTTTACAAAGAAAATGACCGCTTTTCGGCACGCACATCCCTTACTACGAGATAGCAATCATTTTCAAAATAGAGATTACATGGGTAGTGGCTATGCAGATATATCATGGCATGGTACGCAAGCATGGAATGCAGATTGGTCAAGCAGCTGCCGGACCTTGGCTTTCCTCCTCTGCGGAAAACATGCAAAAGGTGGGACTGTTGAAGATAATTATATCTATGTAGCGGTTAATATGAGTTGGGAGATGCACGGGTTTGAGATACCGGGGCTTCCAGAAGGAATGAGTTGGTATGTGTCGATAAATACCGATGCTGAGCCCCCGGAAGATGCGTGGGCCGTCGGAAAAGAAAAAAAGCTTGAAAATCAGTATGAGTTTCTAGTTGGATCACGGTCTGTAGTTGTATTAATTGGTAAGCCGTGAATGACAATCTAAATAATTTTATTAAAGGAGAAGATACATTATGGGTTTTAAGGTCGAACAGGAGAAAGACAATGTCAAAATCACACTTTCCGGAAGGTTAGATGCCAGTAATGCACCAACACTGTCAGACGAATTAAAGAAACTTGCCGGAAAACCTTTAAATAAGATCATCTTTTTTGCTCAAGAATTAGAATATATTTCAAGTGCAGGTCTCCGTGTTATCATTTTTGCAAAGCAGAAAATGGGTACTGATACAAAGATCTATTTTGTTGGTGCTCAGGAGGAAGTTCTTTCTGTGATAAAGATGAGTGGTTTAGATAATTTTATGTATATTTCGGATTCCTACACAGAATGAACAGGATATTGTTGGTTATCAATCTGGGAAGTAAAAAAGGTAAATCATGGCGAATATAAGTTTACCTGCAAATATGGACAATTTTGATAATATAATGGACTTTATTCAAAGAAACGCAGAGAAAACTGGCTTCAATAAGAAAAAAACACAAGAGATTCGACTTGCCTGTGAGGAGATAATTATCAACATAATTAACTACGCCTATCCTGATAAAAAAGGGAATATAGAAATCCATTGCGATGCTACGAAAGGAGGAAAAGATTATCAAATAAAAATTATCGATTGGGGTATTCCCTTCAATCCTTTGTCTAATCCTGAACCTGATACAAGCATACCCATCGAAGACCGCGAAATTGGTGGTTTGGGTATTTATTTGGTGCGTAACGTAATGGATAAAATCAATTATCAAAGAGAAGATGACAAAAATATTTTGGTTTGCGTAAAATATTTATAGATAGGAATAGAGGATGAGCTAGGGGAGTCCACATCTTATCATGACTGTGAGAAAATTATGGATGTAATTGCAAATACTCTTAGAAATTTACTTGGCCTATTAGAATATGTATGTGTGCTGCTCGTTGTCTTCTATATTCTGTTCAAAACGAAAATCTTTTATAAACTGAAAATAGCGGATAAGGATCATCATAACTTCATAATAACCACTATATACATAGTTTTTTTTGGCTTGCTTTCAATTTATGGAACAATTAGTGGCTTTGAAATATTAGGTGCCATTGCTAATACGAGGGATCTAGGCCCACTGATCGCAGGTTTGTTGGGAGGGCCGATAGCCGGTCTAGGAGCTGGATTAATAGGTGCAACCCATCGGTTCTTTCTCGGAGGATTTACAGGTGTTCCCTGCTCAATAGCAACAGTTATTGCCGGTGTTACCGGAGGTATCATCCATCATTACAGCAAAGGTAATGGGGATTTTATATCACCATGGAAAGCTGCATTGTTAGCGGTAATAATTGAATCATTTCATATGGTGCTTGTGCTTTTAATAAGCAGACCCTTTGGGCAGGCTGTTGAACTTGTAAAACTCATTTCACTCCCCATGATTGTCGCCAATACGATTGGATTAGCCCTTTTCTCTTTCATGGTTAACAGATTTAAAAAAGACCAAGATATGATAATTGCAGAAAAAGAGATTGAGAGCAGAGTGGAGGTTGCGCATTCACTTCAAACAAGTATATTACCACAATTTCTGACATCAAACCAGATAGAGTCTAAAGAAAAAGATTCTTTTGACTGGCTTATTCCCTATATGACAAAAGAGAATTTTAAGAAAGATGATGTGCTTTTTCGAAAAGATGATAATGCAGACAAGATCTATTATATAAAAAATGGTTCAATTAGATTGGAGGAAATAAATAAAACAGTTAAAAAAGACGAAATTATCGGAGAAACAGGTATATTTTCTCCGTTTCATAAAAGAACAGCTTCAGCTATATGTGAAACAGAAGTGGAAGCATATACTCTAAGTCAAGAAAAAATAAATGAGTTGCTGTATAAGTATCCTTCACTACTATTCGTGCTGATTCAATTGAGTATTCAAAGGGTTATTGTAAACCTGACGGAAACAGTTACAGAAAAGGAGAGAATAGAGAGTGAATTAAAGATCGCACATTCAATTCAAACAAGTATACTTCCCAAAATATTTCCAGAAAAGAAAGAGTTTAACATTTTTGCCATGATGGAACCGGCAAAAGAGGTGGGTGGAGACTTTTATGACTTCTTTTTTATCGGTGAAAATAAATTTTGCTTTGTTATTGGTGATGCTTCCGGAAAAGGAATTCCTGCCGCACTTTTTATGGTTATCTCTAAAACTCTCATCAAAACAGAGGCCTTACGCAATTTACCTCCCGATGAAATACTTTTTCGGGTAAATAATATACTGTACCCCAACAATGACGAATGCATGTTTGTTACAACATTTTTAGCGATTCTAGATTTGAAAACAGGGGAATTGCAATTTTCCAATGCCGGACATAATCCTCCACTATTATTTCTCGATAATAAGAAATTTGAATTCATTGATATGGACCATGGTTTTGTCTTGGGTGGAATGCCTGATTTTAAGTACACATGCCAGAAATTATCCCTTAGGTCAGGAGGAGTTATTTTCCTCTATACAGATGGGGTGACAGAAGCAATGGATAAAGAAGAAAGCTTATTTTCTGATGAAAGGTTAAGGAAATCGTTGTCTGAATTAACGGATACAAATGTTGAAGGCATAGTTACTGATATAAGAGATAAACTAAAGCATTTTACAGGGGAAACACCACAATCTGACGATATCACTATGTTAGCATTAAAATTTAATAGTAAAAAGGCCTAATGCAAGTGAGGAGGAAACTACATGAAAAAAATTCTGATTGTGTTATCCGAGTGGGGTTTTTGGGGAGAGGAATTAGTAGGACCATTGGAAGTACTCGATGAGAAAGGGTATGCGAGTGTCTTTATGACACCAAAGGGGAAGAGACCACCAGCCCTTCCCCCCAGCATGGATGAGAAGTACTTCGATCCCCCCCTGGACAGACCTGTTACTTCCAAGTATTATGCACAAAAAACAACCGAGATAGATAAGTCTCCACGGCTTGATAATCCAATCAATCTTTCCAAATGGTTTCCGGAACGGCCCTATTACAGCGCCAAGAACTATCTGCGTGAGCTGGAATCATATAATGACACACTCGATAAAGCCCAAGCTTCTTTGACAGAGTACGTGGCCCTTCTAATTGTTGGTGGTAGCGGCCCGATTGTGGATATGGTTAACAACCAAAGGCTTCACGATGTTATTCTGGGCTTTTATAAATTGAATAAGCCCATTGCGGCAGAATGTTACGGCGTTACCTGCTTGGCTTTTGCTCGCGACTGGTATGACCGCAAGAGTATTATCTGGGGCAAACACGTCACTGGTCATCCACTCGAATATGACTACAAGGATGGCACAGGTTTCGTGGGATCCGATTTCAATATGGGGCCACCTCCCTATCCTTTGGAATATATTTTACGTGATGCTACCGGGCCAGGAGGAGGATATCATAGCGGCGTTGGCAGGAAAATCTCCGCGCTTGTGGATTTCCCATTCATTACCGGTCGTTCGACGGCATCCTCTCACCGCGTAGGAGAATTGTTAGTGGAAGTGTTGGAAAATGGGCTGAAGCGTTATGGATGGTAACACATGAAACTAACATACGATGCAAGATAACCTCTCGTGTACTAATTTCAATTGTAAGGAAAAGAACTAATATGTCTGAAAAAACAGGACGTTTTGCGATTTTTGAACAATTTCTCGCTGATGGTATGACCTATATGTTTGGCAACCCCGGTACTGTCGAGCAGGGCTTCCTGGATGCTTTGCTCAAATATCCGCAAATGAAGTATATACTGACCTTACAGGAGTCCATTGCGCTTATGATTGGAGATGGGTATGCTCGTGCAACACAGAAGCCCGCACTGGTGCAGATACACAGTACCCCAGGCTTGGGCAATACCATCGGAGCACTGTATCAAGCAATGCGTGGTCATGCTCCTCTTGTTGTTATCGGTGGTGATGCGGGTATAAAATATATGCCCATGGAGGCACAGATGTACGGGGACCTCGTTGCTTTTGCTGAACCAGTTACAAAATGGTCAACTATGGTATTAGATGCTTCTTCCCTGCTGAGGACTGTACGTCGAGCTGTTAAAATTGCCGCAACTCCACCGATGGGACCAGTATATGTGGGCTTGCCCGCAGATATCTTGGATAAACCAGTTGTCGAAGAGGTCTTACCTACCTGTATACCCTCAACTCGGGTCATTGCTGACGAGATAATTGTCAAGGAAGCGGCTTCTCTTTTGGCAAATGCTAAAAAGCCAATGATCTTTATAGGAGATGGTGTTGCCTACTCGGGAGCGCAAGAAGAACTCAGAAAAGTGGCAGAATTATTAGGTGCCGAGATTTGGGGAGTAGATTCAGGTGAACTCAATATAAGCTATGCGCACCCACTCTATCAAGGACAAACAGGACACATGTTCGGTTCAAGTAGTTTACCCATTACATCGAAAGGTGATGTGAACCTCATATGCGGAACGTACATGCTGCCCGAAGTGTACCCACATCTCGGCGAAATCTTTGCACCCGGAGCAAAGGTCATTCACATTGATTTAAATGCTTACGAGATTGCTAAGAATCACAAAGTTGACCTGGGCGTAGTCAGTGATCCTAAATTGACACTTGATAGATTGGCCGCTACCCTTGAATCGACCATGACGCCCGGGCAGAAAGAAGTTGCTTTGAAGCGGGTCAGTGAGCTTGGTGCGGCTAAAGAGAAAAAATTGAGCGAACTGCGCAAAGGAGATAAAGCGGTACGTGATGAAGTGCCTTTGCATGCCTCGTGTTTTATGGAAGAGCTGGCAGCTCAACTCCCCGATAACACTATGATCTTTGATGAGGCACTAACGTGCTCCCCTGAACTGACACGTTACATTCCTCCAACAAAACCGGGGCACTTTTTTCAGACGCGAGGTGGCTCTCTCGGTGTAGGAATTCCAGGAGCGATTGGTCTGAAACTTGCTGCGCCAGATAAGACAGTAATTGGTTTTTCAGGAGACGGCGGCAGCATGTACACAATCCAAGCCCTCTGGACGGCAGCGCACCACAACATTGGTGCAAAGTTTGTCATCTGTAACAATCAAAGCTACATGCTGCTAAAACTGAATATCCTCCAATATTGGAAGGACCAAGTTGGTATACCCGAGCACGAATTTCCAGCTGCTTTCGATCTAAAGAACCCCGTCATTGACTTTGCAGCACTGTCACAGTCAATGGGTGTTCCAAGTGTCCGGGTTGAAAAACCAGATCAGGTTAAATCAGCGATAAAGCAAGCATTGTCGAACGATGGACCCTTTTTAATTGATCTGGTAGTCACAAGCCATGTGCCCGGTTCAAAAGTTAATTGTAAATGCGGGCAGTAGCATAATAATTTTTGATAGTTGGCATAAGCAGAATTTTATAGAAAGACTAATCTTTATCCAGAAAGGAGATAAACTATGGCCGATGCTATAACACTAGACCAAATTAAAAAGCTCGTTGCTGCCTGGTACCGTGCACTGGATAATCATGATTCGATTGAAGATTGTTATAAACTCCTGGCAGACGACGGCCTGAACATGCAGTTTCCAGATGGTGATATTCGTGACTATAACAGCTTCAAGAAATGGTATGACCGTGTGACCAATCTCTTCTTTGACGAGAATCATTACGTGCAAACTGTAGAGGCAAATATCTCTGGGGATCAGGCAGTGGTGGATGTGGTTGTGGGTTGGCAAGCCAGTTGGTGGGAACCACCAGCGGCAAAGAGCAAGAGGGTATCTATGGATGCTACCCAACGATGGACTGTTAGACGTTCCTCAAAGAACGCTTATGGCTTGGAGATCGTTACCTATAACGCCACTGTGAAACCTTTCGATTACGCACCGGGATTTGCCCGTTTATAATTCCTTTTGTTTAAGGAGATATAAGAATGGCAAAAAGAGATTCGATCCGAACTCCCAGAGAAGTCATTGACTTGTATTATAGATATGCAAATGCAGGACGGTGGGACGATTGGTGTGATTTATTCGCCGATGATATGATTATGGATGAGCAGCTGGCTGGTCACATCGATGGCTTGGCAACGCTGAGGCCAATGATGGCCGGTATAGATAAAGCTTATTCGAAGTTTCAGAATGTTCCAAAACACATTATCGTTAGTGGCGGTGAAGCGGCAGTTGTTTCGCATATTTCAGCAGCAAACGCAGCCGGTGTCCCAATTAATGCTGATGTAATGAATTATTTCCGAATCGAGGGCGGAAAGATTGTCTACATGGCAAACTTTCATGATTCTGTGCCTTTTAAACCCTTTCTTGAGCAGAATGTCGATTAAAATTATGTAAGGAGAATACCTCATGGCAAGTTATCCGGTGGTACATAGGGTACCAGGTAAGTTTATGGTATTGCCCAGGGACCATGTGAATGCATTTATAGTTGAACTCGAAAAATCGGTTGTCGTAGTGGATGCTACATTAGCACTTTCCAGCGCTCGAGATTTGCGAAAGAAAGCAGAATCATTCGGTAAGCCAATTGAGTCGGTGCTTATAACCCATGGACATCCAGACCACTATACAGGATTAGTAGTATTTGAGGATCTCCCCCGTCTCAGTTCACAGGGCTGCCTAGATTTTGCACTCGAGGAAGACGAGGTGAAGTCTCCTACCGCAACCAATTACTTAGGTGACGATTATCCAGAAGTTCGTGTTTTTCCAAATGAGATCATCAAGGATGGTGAAGCATTTACCTTTGGGGGTGTAAAATTTACCTTCTATGATTTGGGACCTGGGGAGTCCGATAGTGACGGTATGTGGATCTTTGAAAAAGAAGGCAGTAGGCATGTCTTCATCGGTGATACGGTTGCTCTGAATTGCCATTGCTTCTTCCGAGATGGCCATGTTTTTCAGTGGCAGAAAATATTGGACCGCCTAGAAACTGAATTTGATGAAACAACAACACAGCTATATCTGGGACATGGTGAATCGCCTTCTGGTATGGAAGCCGTTGACTGGCAGCGAGGTTATAATAAAGCTTTTATAAACGCTGTTGATCATTTGGAAGATAGATCGGTACCAGTTAGCCGCGCCACCCAGGAAAAAGTTATTGCGGCTGTTCAAAAATATCTTCCAGGGGAAGCCACACTGTTCCTGCTTGACTATGAATTGGAAGTCACTATACAAGAAATGTTTCAAAAATAACTTATTTGTAACTCATGTTTCGTTTCGGCTAATATTGTAAAATAGATACCGGATGGAGAAAAAATGGCAGCTCTAATATCTGTTCATGTAACAATTGGTTGTAAAGATCCAACCGTCACCTAGTTACAGTATTTTATTCAAAAGGGGGTTAGCATCAAATCCGCGTATTCTGGCGGAAAGTAAAATGAGCAAAACAATTTTAAATGGGATTTTACAGGGTAGTACCCTACTCCATGTACAGCGTAACACCTGATAATTCAGGGACCAATCCTGTAACGCAGGGTTTTGTTTATCCGCTCTATGCGATTGTAGAGGGTGCGGCAGGATCTAAGGCAAGATGAATTCTGTTCCGAAAGCAAAACGCCAAAACCCATCGGTTTTGTATGGCTTACAAGCAACAAACATTTATTCTGCCGAATAGGAGGGTAAAATCGTGAAAAATGTACCTGACACCCCGTTGGGAAGAATGTACAGGGAACATATTGAATTAATTTTAAATAAGGATATTGAGGCACTGTTGGATCAATATACTGACGATGCCATTCTGATCAGCAGCTTTACGAAAAAGCCGCTCTATTATAAAGGGCGGGAACAGTTAAGAGAGCATATGAAGGGGATTCTGGGGATCCAGGGGTTAGAGACGGAGATTGCTTTTTGGGCTGAAACGGAAGATCCGCAGACATTGATGATTGTGGAAAAGATCACCATGCAAACGGATGATGGTGAATCCCACATGAGGTTTGCGGATAGCTGGGTATTGAAAAATGGAAAGATTGCGATACATTTCGCAGGCATGACTCAGTATCCGGATGGTACAGTTGCGTAAAGTGGATCCTTTGATGTGCCCGAAATGTGGTATTGTCGGTGTAACGAAAAAATTAGTAGCAATATGGAGGAAATATGGTCTCTTCTACATTTGCTCATGTGGCGATAGGTTGTAAGGATCCCATAACCACAGAGAGGTTTTATACGAAATACTTTGGCTTTAAAAGGGCGCGTGTTATATCCTTTGATACTGAACAGATCGTTTTTATAAAATCTGGCACTGCTTACCTGGAATTGTTTCAAGCTAAGGAAGAATCACCCGTTCCGCAGCCTGAGAAGGATGGGCCACAGTACCCCGGCTTGCGCCATCTGGCGTTTAGAGTAGACAATGTTGACGCTATGCTAAAAGAGATGGGGGATGATGCCAAAATCACCTTGGGTCCATTAAATTTTGACGATTTTATTCAAGGCTGGCGAACAGTCTGGGTGGCTGACCCGGAAGGCAATATTATTGAAATAAGTCAGGGCTATGTGGATGACGAAAACCCGCCCTCCTTGGTTTAAAATGGAGAAAAATATTACGATTTTTTCAGAGAAGCATTAAAGATCTGATATCATCCTCTATATTCCTCAGACACGGAGGGAATCTAAACGTATATGAAGAGAGATTATTCTCTCAATAAGCGTGGACTCACCCCTTCAACGAATCCTTTCAGCGGAACAGATCCGGAGTGCCTGATGAATTCGTTTGTAGATCATCTCGAGTACTCCTTGGGAAAGGATGAATACAGTGCAACAAAGAGAGACCTGTTTAAGAGCCTTGCACTGACGGTGCGAGATAGACTCTTCGAACGCTGGATAGAAACACAACAGGAATACTACAATAAAACGGTTAAAAGGATATACTACCTGTCTCTGGAGTTTCTTATTGGAAGAATTCTAAACAATGCACTCATAAACCTTGGGCTTTATGAGAATACCGCACAAGCCTTGCACAAACTCGGGGTTGATATCGAGGAGTTAGTGGAAATTGAATATGAAGCTGGTCTTGGAAATGGAGGCTTGGGGAGGCTTGCAGCTTGCTTGTTGGATTCAATGGCCACCCTGGGGCTCCCAGCGTATGGGTACGGAATACGCTATGAGTACGGCATATTTTTTCAGAAGATAAAACATGGGTATCAGATTGAAACACCCGATAATTGGCTGCGCTACGGGAACCCATGGGAGATCGAACGTCCAGAACACCTCTATCCGGTAAGATTCTACGGCAAAGTAAAACAGTATATTGATGGCCACGGAGTTTTTCGATGCGACTGGGTTGATACCCAGAATGTCATGGCAATGGCCTACGATACGCCTGTTCCAGGTTACCGTAACAATACGGTAAATAACTTGAGGCTCTGGGCAGCAAAGTCAACTCGTGAGTTCAATCTCGATTACTTCAACCATGGTGACTACGAAAAGGCAGTATCAGACAAGTCTCTATCAGAGACTATTTCGATGGTTCTTTATCCAAATGATAATGTTTTCGAGGGCAGAGAGCTCCGATTGAAACAGGAGTACTTCTTTGTTTCCGCAACGCTTCAAGATATTATCAGGCGTTACAAGAAGACGCATCCAGAAGGTTTTAGAAAGTTTTCAGATGAGGTCGCTATTCAGTTAAACGATACCCATCCTTCCATTGCAATTCCTGAGCTCATGCGATTGCTTGTGGATATAGAGGGAGTGTGTTGGAACAGAGCTTGGGATATAACGGTTAAAACTTTCGGGTATACGAATCATACAATTCAACCAGAAGCTCTAGAGAAGTGGCCGGTGAGTATGATGGAACATGTTCTGCCGCGCCATATCCAGATAATTTACGAGATAAACCAAAGGTTTCTGGATAGAATTAAAAAATTGTATCCCGACAGTTATAATGAGAAAGCACCGAAGTTATCTATTATTGAGGAATCGGCAGAAAAAAGTGTTCAGATGTCTCATCTTGCAATTATTGGCAGTCACTCTGTTAATGGAGTCTCCGAACTTCACACACAGCTTATTAAAAATGATATTTTCAAAGATTTTTATGATGTCTGTCCAAAACGTTTCACCAATAAGACAAACGGTATATCACAGAGAAGATGGCTGAAAACGTGTAATCCAGATCTATCAGAGCTTATTTCGAAGCATATTGGAGAGGGGTGGGTTTCCGATTTAACAGAACTGAAAAAACTAGTACCTTTTGCCAGCGATGAGGAATTTCAGAAAGCATGGTGGGATATAAAACGGAGAAATAAAAAAAAGTTGGCAGAATACATTAAACTGAAGAACAAAACTACCATACATACGACCTCACTTTTTGACTGTCAGGTAAAAAGAATGCATGAATACAAGCGCCAACTCCTGAATGTGCTTCACATCATACATCTGTATAACGTAATAAAGGAGAGAGGAGGTTCTCAGGTTGTTCCAAGAACATTTATTTTTGCAGGAAAAGCCGCACCGGGTTATTTTATTACAAAACTGATCATTAAACTTATCAATTCCATTGCTGATTTAATCAATTATGATTGGGAAATCAAGGATAAAATAAAAGTCGTTTTTCTTGCCAACTACAATGTTTCGCTTGCTGAAAAGATAATTCCCGCAGCCGATGTATCAGAGCAGATTTCAACAGCGGGTCATGAAGCATCCGGGACAGGAAATATGAAGTTTGCCCTCAACGGAGCACTTACAATCGGTACTATGGACGGTGCAAATATCGAGATAAAACAGGAGGTCGGAGAAAAAAACATATTCACATTCGGGCTGACTTCGGAAGGTATCCGCGATTTAAGAAATTCTGGCTATAATCCATGGGAATACTACAACCAGGATGCCAGAATAAGAAATGTTATCGACAGGATTGCCAGTGGACACTTTTTACCATCAGAGCCGAATCTTTTCAAGCCGATAATTGATAAACTGATGAATGGGGGAGATCAATACATGGTGCTCGCTGATTTTGCGGCCTATATTGCTTGTCAGGAGAGGGTGAGCAAAGCCTATAAGAACAGGAATAAGTGGACACGAATGTCAATCCTCAATGTTGCAAATATGGGAAAGTTTTCAAGTGATAGAACAGTTCGTGAATATGCACAGGAGATTTGGGGAATACGGCCGGTACATGTAGAAATACCATCTCCTCTAAATTCACGAGGTGAAACGAAAAGAGATGGATAAAGAGGAATGCCTCCAGTTTGGACGATCTATTTCAGCATTCCAATCATCTTTTTCTGATCGTTCACGTTTTTAATCTTCTTGGCCAGTTCAGAATCGATACAGTCCCGCAACCAGTTGTAGACATCGTTTTTTTGCTCATTTACATATGATATAAACTCCTCTGGAGTTAGTTTCTTCAATTGTGATACAAGTTGTGCTTTAGTTTCGGCCCTTGCACCATTGTGGAAAAAAAATTCTTCACCCGGTTTCGCTTTTTTTCTTTTAACCATGTGCGTTCCCTCGCTTTTTAGAAATTTATTGTGTTAAAAGTTCTATTATTGTTTTTGCAAAAAGATTACACGTGTCTCCTGTTCGAGCAGTTACTAGATCACCATCGATAACTACATCTTTATCAATATATATGCCACCCATATGTTTTAAATCACTTATCAAATTATTATGAACCACCGCTTTTCTACCCCGTATCAATTCCGCTATGGGAGATAACAGCCACATACCATGACATATAATTCCTTTAATTATATTTTTTTTCTCAAAGGTACGTTTTAAAAACTCACACGCAGGTGGCAACTTGTTAATATCTTCAGAGTAACGGAGTCTATCAGCAACGATACCAGCAGGAACAATAATTGCTGAATATTCCTGAAGCTCTTCATCGTTTATATGCTCAAAGCTCTCACTACATGTCATCGGAACCTTATACTCATGGCCATAGAAAGTTATCTGATCCTGTCCCCATAATCGGGTTAAAAAATGTAGATCTGCTCCTTCTTCAGTAAATCTATACTTATAATAGAATATTTCGTGTTCATAAAAATCACCTTCAAATAAAATTCCGATTTTTTTTCCTGTTAGTTTCATCCGGACCTCTCCAATTGTATTTTCATCCATCCTTAAACCCTGTCCTATGATGAGTACCGTCACAGAATGGTTTATTTTTCGAGTCTCCGCAGCGACACAGCGCATAGTGTTCCTTAGATTCTGGGGTAGACCCCAAATCATCTTTCAGTTCAACGTAGCCGACCACATGAAGAGGGCCATCCTTGGCAACTCTGACAGCAGGCCTACGGTTTAGATCCTGGTAGCGTTTTTTACCGAGCTTGTAACTGAGGGCTCCTGAAGGGCATTTCTCTATGGTTTGGATGATCTCTTCCACAGTTGCCCCATAAGGATTAATCCACGGTCTTTTATTAACATTAAATACCGATTTGAGGCCGTCGGTACAGGATGCGTCATGGGCGCAGACCCCTCTGTTGTCAACAATAGTAATTTCTTTTCCCTTGTATTCTCTGACCCTATCCTTGATCCTGTCGGGTGATTTATTACCAACGAATCCAATCTTCGAGTGTGTACCATCGCAATAAGGCTTGTGTTTGGATCCTCCACACCTGCAAAGAGTCATGACCGGCTTTGTCGGGAGATCCTTACCCTCAGCGTCGGTGAACTTTTCGATGTCAACCACATTGTAGGGTGTGTATTTTGTAAATACAATGACGGGTCTGCCATCGATGTTTTTTTTATCTGACATCCAGTTTGCTCCCCCTTACTATTTCAGCGCAGCTCTGATTTAGCTTATCCTATTTTTATTTTTTCGTCAATTCCAGACAAAAGGATAAACTATCCGGCCGTTTTTTTGGAATGCACTCGCTCTTAAATCATACTATGAATGAAGAGTATAATGGCGAGAGTAATACTACTGTTCGTATTTAAACGAAAGCTTGACCTTTGTTCTGAAAGCAGTTACCTTGCCGTTTTCAATTTTAAGGTCTAATTTAGAAATTTCTGCTACCCGTAGATCCCGAAGACTTTTGCTTGCCACATCGACAGCGTTTTGTGCAGCTTCCTCCCAGGATTTTTCACTCGTTCCAACGAGTTCAACGACTTTATAGACGGACATGGATTCCTCCTCATTTAATAAGTTTTAATACAACTTGCCGCTAAACTTATAAATTGTCACAAACAGTTAAATGTTTTTTTCAACAACATTGTGTATTTATGAAGCGTTGTACCCATTATAGTAAGTCTATCGCCATAGCACAATAGTAGGAGCGTTAGTTCAGAAGTTGGATTCTACCATTGGACGAAACGTCATGTGGTGAACAACCAGGTCATCGGGTAGTACCAATGCAGCATAAACGGCTTCTGCGACACTCTCGGGACGCATGTAATCCGGACGCGCTGCTTTTCTAAAAGAGGTATCGACTCCACCGGGATAGATGGAGGTTACTCGTATATTGAAGGGCCGGGCCTCTTTCCGAAAGACGTTGGTCAGAGCTTGGAGTCCCCGCTTCGCAGCTGTATACACTCCCATGGTCTCCAAATCCACATGGCATACAGTCGATAGAATGTTTACCACATGCCCACTGTTTCTAGCACGCATATCCTGAAAGCATTCACGCATGAGTATAAAAGGTGCACGGATATTTACTGCGAACATTTTATCAAATTCATCGGTTTCAACTTCCCAAAGGGCAGCTTTTCTCGAGTTGTACCCCGCGTTGTTTATCAGTATATCGGGAGGACCGAAATGAGCACTGGCTTCGCGGTAGTATTCTAGAAGTGCGTGCTCGTCTACTAGGTCGAAGCTTTTTACAAAGGGTGTCTCCGCACCCTCGATTTGTATCAGTTCTCTGACCGAATGGAGATCCTTTTTATCTCGGCCGCAGATTGCCAGTCGGCATTTTTCCTTTGCAAGGCGTAGTGCAATTGCACGCCCAATGCCCTTCGTGGCTCCTGTAAGATAAACGATTTTTCCTTCCAGTGAATTCATCGTTAGCTCCCGTTGTTGTATCCGCAATTTACGTACCAATTGGTCGCAGGGGGATAATTCCCAAGAATTATCCCCCAGCTCAATAATTAGTTCTTTAGTTTCTTATAGAAATGAAGTTAGTTATTTATACATTTCTTATCGATATTGAATATGTGAAATATTCATCAAGAACTAATTATAAAACAAGCCGCTTATAAATAGAACATCTATTTTCAGAAAAGGGGGTTTTCAATTAAATTCGCAAGCAAAAGGGCGCCCGTGCAGAGTAATCCAAACAACAAATTAAGTTTAGCCGTCGCAACGTCGAGTCCATTTAAGTCTTCTTCTCTACCAGATGCTGCCTTTTTTGAAAGTCGTAATGTCTGCGGAATTAATGCCAGTGTTATGAAAGTTGTATAGGGCATTGGCGTGCCAAAGATCTCGAAGGAACGCGGCATTATTATGAAAAAGAGCACAATGCCAAATGCACCAAAGATGAGAACATGGTAGTAGATTCGTGAACGTCGCGCTCCAATGAGCAGAGCAATTGTTTTAATATTTTTCTCGGCGTCAGTTTCTATATCTCGCCAGTTATTTGCATGGAGAATCGCGGCGACGAGCAGGGAGATAGGGATACTCCAGAGAACTGGTATCAGCCCCATACTCCCGGTTTGCACGGTCCAGGCGCCGAGGGTACCGAGTACACCATAGTTGAGGAATACTGCGAAGTCTCCAAGAGCATGGTATTTCAATGCAATCGGTCTTACGGTATAGAAAACACCGATCACGATTCCGATACCACTAATTAAAAGCAGCGGCAAACCGACGAGATATACTATTAGAGTAGTAAGCACACCGCCCAATCCAAATAGAACCAGAGCCCCTGTAAGAGCCTCCTGGAGTGTCAAATAACCTTGAACAATGGCACCGCTTCCAGGAGAAGAGATTGAATCGAGTCCCCTGCGAAAATCGTTCACATCGCTGAGTATATGTGCTCCTGAAGTTAAGATGACCATGGTGAACAGGGCAAGAAGAAAGAGTAAAACTTTAAATGAGGCCCCTCCGATTACAACAGCCATGACACTGCCGTACAACACGGGCATGGTCGAAGCAGGGAGGGCGAACGGCCTTATAGCAATGAGCCAGGTTTTTAACGGAGAAGGATTTTTAACTCTCATGAAAAGAGCTTGCAACGATATAGATAAGAAATAAAATAACCTGTCACAAGCCTCACGTATATAATTATTTTCTGTTTCGCCCTTATACAGAGTATCTGTATGGACTGAAGGATTAAATTTTCTTAGGTTTACAGGAGCACTATGATTTTCAGGTTCTCCTTTTATCTTGAAAATTCAGTGCGGCTTACGTACAATGATTTTTCAATTTAGGCGAACATTTTGGAGAGATCGGTGGTCCATAAAGCCGTAATTCTGGCGGCAGGAAGCGCATCAAGAATGCAACAAGGACTTGAGCAGTACGTATCGGACGAGGAGGAGCTTTCAGCCATTAGAAGAGGGGAAAAGATGGCGGCTCGGTTTGGCAAGTTTCCTTTTCTGGATTATCAAATTTTGAATCTCGTGCAAGCAGGGATGAAAGAGATCAATCTGGTGCTGAAACCTGAAGATAGATTCTTCACTTCCCATTATGAGAAACATGGTGCAGGTATTTTTCCTGAAACACGCATAAGCTTCTCCTTTCAAAAAAGAGCAGATGGAACCGCACATGCTGTTTATGCTGCACGAAAATTTGTCAGTTCCCAGCGATTTTTGCTTCTCAATGGTGACAATTACTACTCGGTCGATTCTATTCGGATGCTTCTCCAAACACCGCGGGCATGTTGCGGAGCAGTTGGTTTCGACATCGAGGGATTCAACCCCTGGACCAGGGATCGGTTGAAATCCTATGCTGTGGTGCAGACGAAAAATGGCGTTCTTTCACAAATAGTGGAGAAGGCAACGGAGCCTGATCATTTCAAGACCTCTGATGCACTCTATACGTTCAGGAATCGGCGTATCAATGTAAGGGGGAAGGTTCTCACGAGTATGAATCTATGGTGTTTTACCCCCGATATCATTGAAGCCTGTAGAGTTGTACCACGTCATGCACCCAGGGCCAACAAAAAGACTGGTGAATATGAGCTTCCTGATGCGGTCTCGATCCTCCTGAAGGAGAAATGTGAAATACGGGTGTATTATGCCTGTGAAGACGTTCTGGACTTAACACGGGCTGAGGATATAAAAATCGTGGGTGAGCAGATAAGGGAGAATCTGGGAAAGAAAATTAGGGTGCTCGAGCAGCGATATGCCCGAATAGGTACCCGATCTTCGTAATCGATGGGAAACTCAGGTAATTATTGAAGAAGGGCATTATACGAAACGAAGGGTTATATTCAATACAAATAATGAGCGAGTGGTAGAATTGTGACGCGTAGTCCATTATTCAAGAAACTCTTCATTACGAAATCCGACAAACTGACTATTCATCTTGTCAGGTCAATCTTCGCGAGCAATATATCATTCGTTCTCGATTTCGGAATGCTGGTGTTACTGACCGAAGTTATTCACCTTCACTATCTGATATCGAACGCAGTCGCCTTTATGATGGGGACATCGGCGCTCTTTCTCCTGAGCATTTACTGGGTATTCAGCAGGAGGAGAGTGAGCAGTAAACATCTTGAGTACTGGATATTCATCCTCATCGGGGCGGCTGGTGTTGGGTTCAATGAAGTTCTCATCTGGTATTTTACGGAGCATCTCCACAGATACTATCTCTTCTCCAAGATCTATGCCGGCTGCATCGTCTTCATATGGAACTTTGCAACGAGAAAGTACATCCTCTTCCGTTAAATCCTCTGTAGAACACACTGAAAGGTCACGCAGCCCCAGGTCGATTTAGCCTTGACAATAGTAATACAAAGTAATACTGTTTTTAAAAAGGCGTGGAGGAATGTACGGTGAAAAAGAAAGAGGAAGTCATTACCTTTAAAGTCGACGAAACACTTGCACAGGCCATGGAGGGAATACCGAACCGTTCAGAGTTTATACGTTCCGCCATTCTTTCTGCACTCCAAAATATCTGTCCCCTGTGCAGTGGTACTGGTATACTGACACCGGATCAGCAGAAACATTGGGATAGGTTTGCCAAAGACCACTCCGTTGAGGAATGCAATACCTGTCACGCATTCCATATTGTGTGTACTACCGATGTAGTTGAGAATACTCATTAAATGTAAGGACTGTTAAATTGCATAAGATTCACCCAATAGTATTCAGTCTCACATTCTTTATGGTCAGTCTCATTCTGTCTGCAGGGGGAGGTGAAATTGAGGATGTGCCGGAAGATCGTCTGCAGGTGTATGTGAGCATACTGCCGCAGTACTATTTCGTCGAACGTGTGGGAGGGGAGAGGGTGCAGGTCCATGTCCTCGTTCAGCCCGGCCAAGACCTACACATATTTGAGC
>CAYFYU010000049.1:18411-26029 GCA_964347455.1 uncultured Spirochaetota bacterium
CTAACCCCAAGACAGATGATGACCTTGAACAACGCCGATATATATTTTGGGATCGGCTTACCGTTTGAAGAATTCATCCTGAAAAAGATGTCCAGTAGTAATGCAGCGTTCACACTTGTCCACACCGATAGAGATGTGAGGTACAGAGAGCTTGAGGAGCACTTTCACGAAAATCCCCGGGAAAAAGAACATTATGGGGAGAAAGAGACCACGGGGGGTAATAGAATTGGGATTACTGGAACCTACGATCCACACATCTGGCTTTCACCGCTACAGATAAGAGTTATTGTGCTCAATACCTACAGAGGGCTCGTTATGGTGGACCCCAAAGGCGAAGCGCTGTATAGAACGAATTTGGATTCCTTTTTAGATGAGATAAATGAGGTTCACGAGCGGATAGAGCGGCTTTTACTACCATACAGGGGAAGATCGTTCTTCGTGTTCCATCCTTCATTCGGATACTTTGCCGATGTATACGGTTTAAAACAGATACCCGTTCAAATAAAGGGTAAGAGCCCGAGTCCGAAGCAGATCGAGCAGCTGATCGAGCAGGCAAAAAAAGAGGACGTGCAAGTCCTGTTTGTTTCACCCCAGTTTGACCTAAGAAGCGTTCAGACCATAGCCAATGCTGTAGGTGGAAGGATCATCACTATCGATCCGCTAAGGCAGGATGTGCTCAGGAATCTGGAGTATATCGCAATGGAGATTGAAGGATCCTTCAAGTAAGAGCAGATCAGCCGGTCTTGCTGTTTTTATAGATCGTATTTACTTGTGGTGTGGATTCACGAAGAAATACCCTGTGCTGAGAGGTGAACTGTATGAACGATGCTTTTGCTATTAGCGTGAAAGATGTGAATTTCTTCTACAACGGTACTCCAGTACTTGAGAAAGTAAGCTTTGACGTCGGTAAAGGGGAATTCCTATCGGTGGTCGGACCGAACGGTGGCGGGAAGACGACCCTTTTGAAACTCATCCTGGGGCTCATCAGGCCTAATTCCGGAATGATATGGGTTCTCGGAATGGCTCCTGAACGGGCCAGGGGTTGTATCGGATATATGCCTCAGCAGGCGCAATTCGATCCGCAGTTTCCGGTGTCGGTCATGGATGTTGTCCTCATGGGAACCATCTGTGAAAGAAGCGTTGGTATCTATTCGAAAAAAGATCGACGAGCAGCAGAACGTTCACTATCAGAGGTTGAGATGTCGAAATACATAAAACATTCCTTTTCAGAGCTTTCAGGAGGGCAGAGACAGCGTGTTCTTCTTGCCAGAGCACTCATCAGCCGCCCCCAAATCCTTCTCCTCGATGAGCCAACTGCGAATGTAGATATGGGGACCGAAAGCAAGCTCGACAGGATACTCAGGGAAATGAGTCAGCATATCACGATACTCATGGTAACACATGATCTCGGACTTGTATCGGATGTTGCACATCGTGTACTGTGCGTCAACCGTAAGGTTGTTGTCCACCCAACGAGTACACTAAGTGGTAAAATTATACAGGATCTATACGGGACGGATCTCAGGCTGGTCCACCATGATCGTATATCTGACGAGAGGGCGCAACTGCATGATTGAATTCCTCACTGCACTTCGCAATCCCGACATAAGTTTTCTCAGATTCGCGTTCATAGCGGGAATACTGGGAAGTATTGCTTTTGGTGTCGTTGGTACCTTTGTTGTGGCTCGTCGGATAAGCTACATCGCCGGTGCTATTGCTCACTCTGCGCTTGGCGGGATCGGTGCCGGACTCTACCTGCAGGTCAAAATGGGGGTTACCTGGTTCTCGCCGATACTCGGTGCAGTGCTGTCAGCTCTCGTGGCAGGACTCATTATTGGTCTGGTGAGCCTCTACGCACAACAACGAGAGGACACCGTTATAGGTGCAATATGGGCCATTGGTATGGCAGTAGGACTGCTCTTTCTCACAAAAACACCGGGTTACGTTGAACCAATGAGCTATCTCTTCGGCAATATTCTCATGATATCGAGGAGGGACATTTTTATCATCGCTTCCCTCGATGGCATCATCCTATTGTTCTCAGTTCTCTTTTACGATAAATTCCTAGCTGTCTGCTTTGATGAGGAATTTGCACGGTTGCGTGGTATCAAGGTCGGTTTCTATTATCTCCTGCTCCTCTGTTTGACCGCGCTGACCGTTGTGCTTATGGTGACAATAGTGGGTATCGTTATGGTGATTGCCCTTCTCACACTGCCCGCTGCAGTCGCAGGACTGTTTTCCCGTTATCTCTGGCAGATGATGATATTTTCGGGTCTCTTCTGTACAATTTTTACCGTAGTAGGTCTGGGATTCAGCTACGTATACGACCTGCCAACAGGTTCAAATATTATTCTAGTTGCAGGGGCGGTATACCTCTTCGCTGTTTTCGGCTCATTCCTTTTAAAATCTAGAAAACTCTGAAATCCTATAAGGAAAAACTTGACACTGGGTTCCAAATTTGTTAGGCTTAACTAAGAATTACAGTTAAGCCTAATTTAAAATTCGACCTCATATTATGGAAACAGTAAAAAGCACAAAACTCAGTTCAAGCATGGAAGACTATCTCGAGGCAATTGCGGTCCTCGGGAAAGATAAGGGATTCGCACGGGTAAAGGATATAAGCCGGCATTTGAAGGTGAAGAATCCAAGTGTATCAGGAGCGCTTGCTACACTGGAGAAAGACGATTTGGTGCGACATGAGCGATACGGTTATGTAGAGCTGACCTCAAAGGGAAGAAGTATTGCCCGAAGCATACAGAGAAAACATCACACTCTATTGAGATTTTTAACCCTCGTTTTGAAGATTGATAGAAAAACAGCGGAAGTAGACTCTTGCAGGTTGGAACATGCGATCAGTGCAGAGACTCTGGAGAAACTTACGAAATTCATTGAGTTTGTGGAAACCTGTCCTGAGAAAGACACACCACAGTGGCTCAGTAATTTCTACTATTTTATGCAGACCGGTAAAAGGATACGGTATACAGAGTCCAAGAGAACCAGAAGAGAGCACTAAAATATGGAAGAGCGGTTGAAACATCTCTCTCCCGGTGACAAGGCGGAGATCATTGGATACGATGCATCCCAAAAACCTTATCGTGATAGACTTCTATCCATGGGACTCATAAAGGGAACAGTGATAACGCTCCTCAACGTGGCCCCATTAGGTGATCCTATCAAAATTTCCGTTAGGGGTTTCGATCTCTCATTGAGAAAAGAAGAGGCTGATATACTGCGGATCAGGAGAGTGACGTGATAACCAATACACAGCAGGGTGTAAAAACAGCCACATACACCATTGCAATTGCTGGTAACCCGAACAGTGGTAAGACAACACTATTCAATGGTCTTACCGGCAGTAATCAGCACATCGGGAACTGGCCTGGCGTTACAGTCGAGAAAAAAGAGGGTAACTATAAGTACGGAGGGAGGGTAGTACACCTTATTGACCTCCCTGGTATTTATTCACTTTCGGCCTATTCGGAGGATGAGAAGATTGCCAGGGGCTATATCTTGAGCGGTGAGGCCGATCTCGTTATCAATATCATTGATGCGGGTAATCTGGAGCGAAATCTCTATCTGACCACGCAGCTGCTAGAGATGAGGATTCCCTGCACAGTCGTCCTCAATATGATGGATCTCGCCCAAAAGAAGGGTATCGACATCGATATTTCACATATGGAATCGCATCTTGGCTGCCCGGTCGTAGCGATCTCAGCTGTGAAGAGAGTGGATATCGAAAAGGTACGGAAGGCACTGGACAGTGCTCTTGCACACAGACATGTATCGGAAACGAAAGTTACCTATACAAACGAAATTGAGGAGGCAATAACCAAACTGACTCCAGAGCTACAGGAAGTTACGAAAAGGCTCGGAGCGAATGATCGGTGGACTGCGGTCAAAGTTATTGAAAATGACAACTGGATAATCGAGAAGGTCCTCTCGTATACATCAATTTCATGGGAGCAGATTACGGGGGTACATGATGAACTTGAGAAACTGCTCGGTGAGCCATCAGATATTCTTGTAGCTGATTGCCGTTATGGCTTTACACATGGCATTGTCAGCGATGTGGTGAAAATACGAAAGGAAAAGCAACCCGCCACAGAGAGGATCGATAGGGTCGTTCTCAGCAGAGTTCTCGGTATTCCTATTTTCCTTATCTCTATGTACGTCATGTTTTTCATTGCCGTCAATGTCGGTGGGGCATTTATCGACTTCTTCGATGGCTTTTTTGGAGCTGTTTTCGTCGATGGGTTTAGCACGATGCTTCAGCGGATCGGGTCGCCCGATTGGCTTGTTACCCTTCTTGCAGGAGGTGTGGGAGGGGGAATAAGGACCCTGGCGACCTTCGTACCGGTAATATTCTCGATGTTTTTCATGCTCGCCATTTTTGAAGATTCCGGGTATATGGCTCGAGCCGCCTTCGTCATGGACCGGTTCATGCGCTGGATCGGTTTACCGGGCAAGGCATTCGTGCCCCTCCTGGTCGGGTTCGGTTGCAACGTACCAGCGATCATGGCGACAAGAACACTTGAAAACCGCAGGGATAGAATTCTCACCGTATTTATCCTGCCACTCATGTCATGCAGTGCCCGGCTGCCCGTCTATGCTCTGTTCGCCGCTGCGTTTTTTCCGAGGAGTACGCAGAACATCGTGTTTTCACTGTATGTAACAGGAATTGTTCTTGCCATCCTCACCGGTCTCCTGTTTCGAAAGACCCTGTTCGGAGGCGAACCAACGCCCTTTGTCATGGAGCTGCCCCCCTATCATTCACCACGATTCCGGCATATAATGCATCACTCCTGGATTCGGTTGAAGGTGTTCATGCTTCGGGCGCGGGTTCTCATTCCAATGATACTATTCCTTACCCTGCTCAATTCGGTTGGAACCGATGGTTCATTCGGAAACGAGAACTCTGAAAAATCGGTGCTCTCAAAGATCGGCAAATCCATAACACCTGCCTTCAGGCCAATCGGCATTGATGATGATAACTGGCCTGCATCGGTTGCTCTCTTTACAGGACTCTTCGCCAAAGAGGCCGTGGTAGGTACGATGAACGCGATCTACAGTCAGATGGATATGGGGAGCGAAACAAACCAAGAGGAAACTAGCGACGTTTGGTTGGGGATAAAACAGGCAGCTCGTACTGTGCCGGAGAATGTCCTCTCGTTACGACACGCCCTGCTTGATCCTTTCAGTACACAGCTGGGTGAGGAGTTCGCCCGGGAGGAGCTGGCAGCGGAGACCCTGCAGGTTGACAAAGGTGTATTCAATTCTATGAGAAAACGGTTTACCGATGGTCCTGCACAGGCCTACGCATACCTGCTCTTTATACTGATATACGTTCCCTGTATTGTAGCAATTACAGCCATTGCGAGGGAGATAGGAGTCGGTCTCACAATTTTTAGCGTCATCTACCTGACCGTATTGGGATGGATTGTCTCCACACTGTTCTATCAGTTTACCGTTGGTTTCCAACCCCTGTGGATTGCTGTACCGCTGGCAATGCTCTCATTCATTATAGTGGGACTGAGAGCGGTTGGAAGGAAAAACTCGACGTAACCTGCCCTTTGTTTTTCGAATAAAAATACTACAATTGGCAATAAATGCGGAAATATTACTCCACAGGAGTCAGCGCGCAGGTGCAGCTGTTTTCATCGCAGTATACAACTAAAATGAGAGGGTATACATCGCAGTTTATAGCAAACCCATCCAAACTTAATTTCTAATTAATTATATAATATGAGTTACATATTGTTTTATAACTGGCACTCATTTTGCATAATACTATACCATAGTAAGGTATATTATGTATTAAGGAGAAAAAAATGAAGGTATCAAAACTGCAAAATGAGGTAATGGCAACCGAAACTGTTGCCAACGAGAAGACTATTCTTCTTTTGGAAGGGATGAACTGTGCATCCTGTGCGCAGACCATCGAGAAGGCACTCGGAAAGACCCAAGGGGTGAAGAGTGCATCGGTGAACTTCGCTGCCGAAAAGGCATACGTGGAGTACGACCCTGCCCTTGTTGTTATCCCCGACCTGGAAGAAGCGGTTCGTGCTGTAGGCTACGATGTACGCTCTGACACGCAGAAGCTCACCCTGAAGCTCGGGGGTATGAGCTGCACCTCCTGTGCACAGACCATCGAGAAGGCGCTCGGAAAGACCGAGGGGGTAAAAACTGCGGTGGTCAACTTTGCTGCAGAGACCGCCCTTGTAGAGTTTGACCCGAATCTCACGGGGCTGGAGCAGCTCAAAGCTGCTGTTGCTGCCACCGGGTATGAGGTTGTGGATCGGGAGGCAGCGGCCCTGGAGGCAGCGGCCCTGGAGGAGGAGGAAGAGGAGGATATCCGAAAGGTTCGTGAGGCCCGAAGGAGGATGTGGACGGCGTGGGGATTTACCGCTCCCATCATCATCTGGATGGCCTTTGAGATGTTCTTCGGGATCGTATGGCCGAACCGGACAGTATTCGACCTCGGGATGATCCTGCTTGCCGTTCCTGTATTGTTCTGGACGGGCCTGCCGACAATGCGCTCTGCCTTCAAGGCGATTGGACATGGGAAGGCAAACATGGACGTGCTCATTGCCATGGGAACTTCGGTGTCGTTTCTCACCGGGTTTGCGGCGCTGTTTACTCCGGTGGCCAACTATGCCGGGGTGGCTGCGATGATCATGTCCTTTCATCTGACCGGTCGGTTTATTGAGACTGCTGCAAAGGGGAGGGCATCGCAGGCCATTAAGAAGCTCCTGGAGCTTGGAGCGAAGACTGCTCGCATACTCGTTGGAGGAGAGGAGAAGGAGGTACCCATCGAGGAGGTACATGTGGGTGATGTGATGGTGATACGTCCCGGGGAGAAGATACCCACCGACGGCGTGATTGCTGAGGGTGAGAGCACCGTGGACGAGTCGATGGCAACGGGCGAATCGATGCCGGTCAGCAGAGGACCTTCCGATGAGGTCATTGGTGCAACGGTCAATCAGGAGGGACTTCTAAAGGTAAAGGCAACCAAGGTTGGCAAGGACACCTTTTTATCGCAGGTTATCAAGATGGTTGAGGAGTGTCAGGGGTCGAAGGTTCCCATACAGGAGTTTGCCGACCGGGTCACCTCCTACTTTGTGCCCGTGGTTCTGGGGATTGCAGGTCTGACTTTCATTTCATGGCTTTTGTTCCCTAACACGCTGCATCCGATTACCGTATGGGCATCTTCGTTCATACCTTGGGTCAATCCGAACCTGGGTGTGGTGACCTCTGCGATCTTTGCCACAGTTGCGGTGCTGGTGATAGCCTGTCCCTGTGCACTGGGATTGGCGACGCCCACAGCGCTCATGGTTGGAAGTGGCATAGGGGCTGAGAACGGCATACTCATACGCCAGGGAGAGGCCATTCAGACCCTGAAGGATGTGAGGATAATCGTCTTTGACAAGACGGGCACCATAACCAAGGGAAAGCCTGAGGTGACGGACATTGTTCCTGTTGATGGGACGGACACAGAAAGGCTTTTGTATCTTGCAGCGACTGCAGAGTCGGGGTCCGAGCATCCCCTCGGGCAGGCGGTGGTGCGGCATGCGCAGGAGAAGGAGCTGTCCTTAGGAAAGGTGGAGAAGTTCAAGGCGAT
>CAYFYU010000050.1:0-6566 GCA_964347455.1 uncultured Spirochaetota bacterium
GGCACTTGACAGCACCTTCGGTACTTGACAGCACCTTCGGCACTTGACAGCACCTCCGGCACTTGACAGGATCGAGGTCTTATCTTTTGGTGTTAAACGGGGCTTCTTGGAGATGATGAATACATGGGGGTATTTTGAACAAACCTGAAGATCACGTACAAAAGGTAGGTTTGTTCTTCTCCCATCCAGACTTTCACTGTCGGCTCTGGAATTCCACCAGATCTGTCCTCTGTTCCCACTTATCAGAACTCGCGGGCTTTACCGCCGGTCGGGTTTTTAACCCTGCCCCGAAGAACACCAAAAATTTAAACACCTGAGATATGTATGTCAATTAAATTCCATTGCTAAAACGAATAACCAATCGCCTTGACATTAGAATACGAATAAATAAAATGATATTGTTTTATTTTAGGAAGGTTAAATACATGGAAGAATTAATTTTTGACTATCCCCATAGAAAATTCAACAACTTTGATTACACGAACAAAGACAAACAAATATTGAGAACGCTCGCTGAGAAAAAAGCTGAAATAGCTTCTCTTCCCATACACAAGGAAAAGATCAATTTATGGAAAAAACTCAACGGTCTTGAACAGGTAAGGCCTCTGGTATGGATAAACGAGATTCCATGGCATGAAATGGATTATGAGGGCGAGCTGAAACTTCAAACTACAACTGAATTCGCTCAGTATCTCGAATCGCGTCTCAGAAAGACCTTGTATCAGTGGAGCCATATGCGTGCGGACATGATTGTTGAGTCTACACTACCCTGCTATATCGATCATACAAATACCTGGTTTGGAATAACTGAGCAGGTAAAAATTGCGAAAACTGATGATGCAAGTGAGATCTACTCCAGGGAGTTTACCCCTCAAATCAAATCGGAAGAAGACATTGAAAAAATAAAGATGCCCCAAGTAAAAATAAATAAAGATCGTACGGAACAAAAATATCAGGCAATGCAGGATATATTTGATGAAATACTAAAAGTGGAGAAACGTGGTGTGCCAGGATTTTGGTTCGCACCCTGGGATGAATTGATTCGATGGTGGGATGTACAGGATGCTTTAACCGATATGCTTCTAAGACCCGGGCTTGTTCACAAAGCAATGGAGCGCTTAACAAAAGCGTATCTTACGATGCTTGATCAATATGAGGATTTGAACCTTCTCTCTTTGAATAATTGTAACTATAGAAACGGTTCTGGTGGTCTTGGATATACCGTTGATCTTCCCCAAAAAAATTTTAATCCAAATAACATTTCGGCAGCTGATTTGTGGGGAAATGGAACGGCGCAGATATTCTCTGATGTTTCACCAAAAATGCATGTGGAGTTTGCGTTGGAATATGAAATTCAATGGATGAAAAGATATGGCTTAAACTATTATGGGTGCTGTGAACCTCTTCACAAAAAAATTGACATATTGGAAAAGATACCAAATCTCAGGAAACTGTCCATGAGTCCTTGGGTAAATTTGGAGGAGGGCGCCCAGAGAATTAGTGATAGATATGTATTTTCCTTCAAACCGAGCCCGGCACTTTTTACAGAAGGTATATGGGATCCTGAATCAGTACGTACACGGCTTATGGATGACATAAGCAAAATAAGAAATTGTCGTGTTGAAATAATTATGAAGGATATCAGTACCGTCCAATATGAGCCACATCGATTGTGGGAATGGTCAGAGATTGCCATGGACGTAGCTCAAAGATTTAGATAAATCTATGCAATGAATATGTAATTATTTTCCAAGAGCCTTAGCAGCTAGCTCAGTTCCGACAACCCATGAACGTATCTTCTCAAATGCTGTTTCCCTGCTCGTTGAAGTATCATCTCCAAAGGGGGAGAATCCGCAATCATCCGTTGTACCCAGAAGATCGGTCGAGATGTATTCTGCGGCTTCCAAGACGCGATCACGCACCTCCCGGGGTGTTTCAACTCTGGGATCTATGGGATCGATGACACCGATGAATATTCTTTGGTTTTCCCTCGCATGAGTTTTAATTATTTCAAATACCCTGGAACGATCGTTCTCGCTTGCCATCTGAATATAGAAGTTGCCCACTTTGAGTTCAAAAAGACTCGACAGAAGATCGGCGTAATCCACATCCGCACTGTGAGTCGCGTCAAGGTCTCCACCAGGGCAGGTATGAACTCCCAGTCTCTTCTGATCCTTTTCCGAGAAGCGATCGAGCACAAGGTTGTTGAGTTCGACGAAATCCTTCAGAAGCTTTTTACTCGGATCGAGCTTTACCGAAAGCCTCCCCTCAGTAAAATCGATCTGTACCTTGTGAGCGCCCCTATCCAGGCAGCGGCGAATGTCAGATTCCGTCTCGCTGATCAGGTCTTTGAGAAAAGACTCCCGGGAATAAGAGTCAATTCCCTCAGAAGGGTAGAGCAGGCTCAATGCAGAGGCTGAAATAACCGCCTGCTTAACCGGCTTTTTAGTGTGTTTTTTCGCCTCATCCAGATATTTGAATGCATAAGTATGATAACTAAAAGGACCCGCTGTCAGCCTAGGCAAGTTTCTCTTGTGACCATCGGCGAATGGAATGGCAATACCATCGGAGGCTATATTCTTAAGCCCGTGAACTGGATAGGTCACAAAGCTTGGTTTTGTCTGTTCCCCGTCCGTGATAACGGGCGAACCGGTTGCTTCAAACTGTCTAATAGTATCTCGCACGGCCCTGTCATAAAGCGAATCCAGCTCTTCATAGGATATCTTTCCATCATCGAATGCCTGCAACCCTTCGATGAGCTCTCGCGGTCTGGGAATGCTTCCGATTGGTTCGGTTGGAATAAACATATCGGTCTCCTCCCAAAAATAATATGAATGTATACCAATGTTTTTTCTATATAACTTTTTCTTTTAACGGCATTTCTTCCATAAACCGGATAGTTTCCTCCAGAGTTTTCATGCCTCCTGAACAGCTCATAGCGGTAAGGCAGATCCCTGCCATTGCATTGGCGAACCTCATAGTTTTTTCAAGATCCCATTCCTGGTAAATTCCATAGAGCATTCCAGCACAGAACGCATCTCCCGCACCAACGGTACTTACAATTTGTGCCTCCCCCATATCATGGGAGGGGAGAAACAGCGGGGATGAATCCTTTCGACCTGCATAAGCCCCTTCAGGGAAATGAATACAGACGAGCTCGCTCTCTCCCTTGTCCAGCAGCATCCTGAGCGTTTCTTTTAGATTTGTATAATTCAGCCTGCCAGACTCATCCCTGATATCAAATCCGGTGGTTCTTCCCGCCTCGACTTCATTAAAAATAAGATAATCGGTGTACTTTAGGGCAGGCAGCACGATCTTGTTGAACCGATAGCTGCTCTCACTCACCACATCCACAGAAGTCTTCAACCCGCTGTCCTTTGCCATTTTTAAAACACGGGCCATTTTAGTTCCATACTCCGGATCCGGTCCGTCAAGTGTATCGAGAAGGAGTATATATCCGATATGAAATATCTTTGATTGAACCTTTGAAAAATCGAAGTGTTTCACATCAAGGTACATGTTCGTTCCCTTGTTGTGAAAAAAAGTCCTGATTCCGGTTTTCTTTACTGTAACAACATCGGTGTAGGAAGTCATAACGTTGTCGATTAAGTGCATCAGAGATATATCTATACCGTGACGACCTAAATCATCGAGAATGAATTTTCCGTCCGCGTCGTCGCTCGTGATCCCGAGCGCGTAGAGTGGAATTTCTGTTTTCAGCAGAGCGAGATCCTTCAGAACATTGTAAGCGCATCCCCCACTGGCCCTTTGCTCCTCAAGAATAATTGACAGCATTCCCTCCTCAGGCCACAGATCGACGATCTTTACATGATCGATTACAAAATTTCCCGCTCCGGTAATTCCCCTATTCGACACTGAACCCTCCTCATCCACGAGTCCGTACCATGATAAATTATTCCTTATTCCGCAACAACTAAATTCTGAGGATAAGGCTAAAAGGCCAATATAAAAAACACTGTATAACCAGACAATAAGCATCATAATAACGCAAGAGCAAGAAATTTGATAAGTAGGGTAAATAGTGCTAAAATGTATATATATAAAACAATGGAGAGCCGCCCATGAAAATCAAAAATCTTATTTTTACCCTAGCAACGATCCTTTTTATCATACTTTCCGTTAGTCTTGTATCTGCACAGATATACGATATTACCGCCGCAGAGGCAGATCTTACAGCCCTCGCATCAACAATGGCCAACATATTCGGACCAAATCTCGGAAGTATCTCTTATGTTGGAGAACCTATCGGTTATGCAATAACACCACGTTTCGAGGTGGGAGTAGGATTCGGAGCTGTATTTGTGCCACTGAAAGAACAGGACGTAGCTCTGGATTTTGAACTTCAGGGTGACGTATACTTTCCCGTACCTGCACTTGCTGCACACGGAAAGTACACGATTAAAAGATTCGAACTCGGCCTCAAGCTTGCAGGAATCCCAGAAATTAATATAGACGACGAAGACCTCTCTGCCAAAGTCAACAATGTGATCGTTGGGGGAAAGGTAAGATACAACGTAGGTTCCTTCAAAAAAACTCTGGTCAAAGGGGGTTTCTCTGTAGGCGGACTCTACGAATACATGAACGGCGATATTACTGCAAGCAATACGGATTCTTTCATGGTTGATGCGAATGATGACGGAACTGACGACGGTGAATTAATAACAGCAGCAGATCTCTCTACAACCTGGTCTTCGCACACAATCGGCGGTGAGGCACTGGCAAACTTTCAACTCCTCTTTTTCAATTTCTACGTCGGATCACGTTTGAGCAAGAGTTTTGGCAGTGCGGAATCGTCGATCGAAGGCAATGTAGAGCTGGTCAGTACGTCTGGACTTGTAGCTCCTGCAACAGATGTGGTTTCAATACTTGAAGATGCAAAACCCAAAGGTGTTGACACCTTCATTTTCGGAGGTCTTGAAGCCAAAGTATGGTTTCTCGTTATATCAACAAAGGCAAGCTACAACCTTAATGGGGATGCATTTGGCGGAGACGTGGGAGTAAGACTCCAGTTCTGATCAATTCAGTCATTTTAAATTAAATCCAAAAAATCGTTTTCCCCGAACCACCTGAAGGTATCCACTATGGTTTCTCGAAGCGGCCTCGACGTATAACCGAGATCTCGTACCGCCGTGTCATGAGTGATGAATCGGTGATTACGAACAGCGTGGAGAGAATCGCGCGTGTACAGTGGTCTTCTTCCACGTAGCTTTGATAAGATGCCAATAAAGGGCAATCCAAGATGTGCCAGCCATATGGGAGACACAAAACCTGGTGCCCGGCGTCCGGTGACCTCCTCAACAAGATCTGATAATTCTTTTATTGAGAGCCACGTCCCCCCGAGAAGATATCGCTCACCTATCTTTCCCCTCTTTTCTGCAGACAGCGCACCCTGAACTGCATCCCGAACATCAACCCAGTTGAATCCTCCCTCAACCAGTGAGCGCAACCGGAAATGGTATAGTGACAGCAGCATTTCTCCCATATGTGAAGGCTTGAAATCATTGGGCCCGATAATCGCAGTGGGATTAAGTATAACGGCGTCGAGGCCGTCATCCACTGCCTTGAGAACAAGCCGCTCCGCATCGGCTTTTGTGCAATCATAAAAGGGCGCCTGTCCTTTTTCAACAAGAGGTCTCGTCTCATCGATAATTTCACCTTTTGGTCGGCTCGATAGGGCGTGTATAGAGCTGAAGTGAACAAGTCTGCGGACATTGCAATTGCGGCAAGCCTCAATAACGTTACCTGTCCCCTCGACATTCACACGGTAGGTATGGAGGGTGTCGCCTTTTGATATTGAAATGTGCGCTGCGAGATGGAAAACCGTATCCGTATCTGAGAAAGCGTTCTTCAGGGAAGCGGGATCAAGTATATCTGCTTTGACCAGGTCTATTTCCAGTCCATGTATACCACGCAGGTCACGATGAACGACAGCTCGGACTTTCCGGCCCTGCTCCCTCAACGTACGGATCAGATTAGCACCAACATGACCGCTAGCCCCTGTAACGGTAACGAACAAGAATTCCCCTCTAATCTATTCAGCGATACCGCACCAGTTTATCGCAGTAGCCGCGTAGAGCTTAGCAGCAGCAACGACCTGGTCGACCGGTACATGTTCATTGGCACCGTGTATTCCCATGCTCAAATCACCAGGACCCCAGTTCACCCCTTTGATTCCCTTTTCAAACATGTAGTTGACATCACCAACGAATGGCGAAGGCGCTACAACTGCTTTGGATTCCATCACCTGTTCGAAGGAGGAAACCAGCGTCTTGATTGAATCTTCACCCGCTGGTATATCCAACGGCACCTTGGGCGGAAAAGGAATTTTGAACTCAGGTTTGTAATCCTTGAGCCAGTAGTCATGGGTGGCAACATATTCAATGGTATCGATGATCTGTTTTTTTATATTATCCACGGTTGTCTGCGGAGAAATCATGCACGCGATCATCATTTCACATTCACCTGCCTGTGTAGAAAAACTCTCACCACCCTTTATCTGCGAAATGGTCAGGGTAGTTGAGGTCGGCGGCGCTCAGCCCGCCGAC
>CAYFYU010000050.1:6576-9227 GCA_964347455.1 uncultured Spirochaetota bacterium
GGTCGCACCTGGATCAAGTGAGGGATCATGGTAATCCAACCCCCAGGACCGTTCGAGCTCACTAAATGCGTTGATCAATTTTACCATCTTGTCTATCGCATTTATCCCTATCTGGTCATTCTTTGTAGGCTGAGGCCAGACAGTTTTATATCGGTTGCAGATATGGGTCGATACACCCCTTGTTTTAATATCAAAGTAAATCTCACCTTTCGATTTATTGTAAATATTCAAATTCGTAGGTTCACACATGATGGCAAAATCCGCCTTGTACCCCCGATCCAGTAAAGACCAGATTCCGATCTCTTCCCTTCCCGATTCCTCACCATCAACATAGGTGATTAAAAGGTCCCCCTTTAACCTTATGCCCAGTGAACTCAATGCCTTTGCAACAAATAGTTCGGCAGTTCCTCCGGCCTTCATGTCGGTCGCACCCCTGCCCCATACTTTTCCATCTTTTACACCACCGTCAAAGGGAGACAGCTGTGTCCAGTCTCTCATTTGTTCCTCACTGACCGTAACGACATCGGAATGGGTATTGAAGAGGAGAGAGCGGCCACCGCCGGAGCCCTTCTTCACCCCAACCACATTCGGTCTACCCTCTTCAAGCTCATAGAGATCGACTTTATCGAAATAGCCTGTCTTTTGCATTTCATCGGCCAGCCAGGCCTGACACTCGGCAATCTCGGTTTTCTCCCCTTCAAGAAGCTGTTCCTTATTTACCGAACGGTAATTAATATACTGTTTCAAAGTTGACAGCAGTTTTTCCTTTTCCGAATCCATGTAGGCAACAACCTCTTCAATTACCTTCTCTTTACTCATGTTCTCCCTCCTCTCCATTATAATGGAGGCTCTTCAGATGGAAATTAGTCGCTGGGAAACAATTCACATATGAGCAATAGCGTTACAAACGCCCGCTCAATTTTATTAACCAATTGTATACTTTTTTTCGGCTTCGCCGAATACCTTATCGAAAACCCCCAGAACTCGGTCAAGCTCCGTTTTTTGAATGGTCAACGGCGGTATCAACTGCATCCTGTTGTAATAATATCCACCCGCCTCATAGAGCAACCCCTCTTCAACACACCGATCCCGCACGTAGGTTGACTCCTGAACAGCCGGTTGCTTTGTATTTCGGTCCCTCACCAGCTCAACACCGGTATACAGCCCTCTATTGTCGATATATCCAATGATAGGGTGTTTTTTTTCGAGATCCCGCAATCCTTCCAAGAAATATTCTCCCGCTTCATTTACCCCTCGTAAAAAATCCTCAGACGATACTGTGTCAATAACATAATTACCCACCGCACAGGCGATAACGTTTCCAGCCTGTGTCGATACATGGGCTCCGGGTCCCCACTCCTCTAATATCGCTCCCCTGGCAATGACTGCTGATATGGCTAATCCTCCTCCCAGCGCCTTTGAGGTAACGATCATGTCCGGTTCTATCTGGGAATGCTCAAAGGCCCATAACTTACCACTGCGTCCCAAACCTGTCTGAATCTCGTCGATTATCAACAGCATACCAAACCGGTCGGCTATTCGTCTTAACTCCTGCAGGTATTCAACCGGCGGTATGTAATACCCGGCGGAACTCTGAAAAGGAGATACCAGTATCGCCGCAACGTTGCAAATTCCATGAATCCCATCGGTGTAGGGCGACTCCTTGCTGTCCAGGAGCTGCTCAAATTCCTTAATACAGTCCATTGCATGACCTGGCTCACTCCTATACTCATGGGGAAAGCGAAAGTATCCCACTGCTTTGTCCGGCAATACAGGATAAAAATAGGGCTGCATGTTTCCCTTCCCAGTCAAGCCCATCGTTCCATAGGTAACTCCGTGGTAATCTCCATAGGCTGTTAAAATGTAAGGCTGGCCCGTATAGTAGCGTGCGGCTCTTACCGCAAGCTCTATACCATCAGACCCGGTTACACCGAACATGACACGGGCCTTTCCGCTCATACGAGAGTTCAGGGAATCCTGAAATTTAAGGTCACAAAAAAGGACATGGGGAAAATCAAAAAAATGCGTCAGCTTTCCGGCCTGCTCTTGTATAATTTTTGTTATCTCCTCGTTGCATTCACCAAGTGCTGATGTTGCAAACCCGGCGAGAAGATCAAGGTACTCCTTTCCATCCGCATCATAGAGGTATACCCCCTTTGCCCGTTCAATTACCGGTGTTACATCAAATATTCCCCAACCAACACCCCCGAACGATTCATATTCCAGCCACTTTTTTGCAAGCTCCTTTGTCTTATTCCCAAAGGGCGCCTGGTTGATCCGGGTCTTTAATTTTTCTTCTGCAAGCTTCCTCGCATTTCTCTGTCTTCCAACATTCTCCATAAATCCCGACACCATTTCATCCCTCCTGCACGTATGGATGGTATTCCAAGGTTATCACTTTCCGAATATGGCGGTATGAATAATCTCCTGTGAATTCCCAGCGTCAAGGGTGTTCATGGCTTCCTGAAGCTTTATCCGATCGAGCCTCTCCAGAATCTCCTCCACACCTCTGAGATTTTTTATACACAGGTCGGTGGCTCTTCTTCCATCCATCCTGAACGGAAATATATCGAGACCGATCCAACCGTCATACCCAAATTGTTCCAGATAGAACATGAATTCCAGTGTTTCCTGAAGATGCACACTTACAG